>NZ_JBFAHO010000009.1:0-190439 GCF_040654215.1 Nonomuraea sp. NPDC050733
CGCCGCCCAGTCGATGGCGGCGCCCTCGCTCAGATGCCCCGCGAAAGCGGCCACGTGGGCGCCGTCCCGGCCGGGTCCCATCAGGACGAACCTGACCGTCTACACCGCAGCCCCCGACACCCCCTCCCACGACGCCCTGCGCCTGTTCGCCGGCTGGGCCGCCACCCTCGACGCCACCCCCAGCCACCCGCACGAGGATCAGCACCAGCACGGCCAGGACCGCGAGGAAAGGGTACAGAGACCGGCTGGTGTCCCTGCAGCTTCCCTCGACCCCGACGCTGTCCGGCAGAATCGACCGGAGTTGTCGGATCCGGGCCGCGTTGTTCGTAGCCAAGTTGAGCGGCCGCCCACGGGGGAGGCTGTCACGACCACAGGAGATACCGACTGATGCCGCACCCACAGGTCAAGATCCACCGCATGTTCGAGCTCATCGAGCCGATCGCCACCGTCACCTTCTCCGAGGGGCCGAACGAGGCGTTCCTGGCCCTCGGCATGCGTAACTACTGGGACGGATACTTCGCCGGCCGGGCAGCGCCGCTGGGCCTGGCGCCGGCCGCGGTGGTGCACGCGGTCTTCTACAACTTCGCCGACGGCGAGGTGGCGCGCCACATCCCCTGGGTCTGGGGGAAGACCACACCAGCGGAGGCGATCGCCGTGCGCGAGCGGGGCAGCGCCGCCGCGCTGCGGCAGATGATCGGGGAGCTTGCCGACTCCCCCGGTCTGGTGCGGGTCGCCGACCTCGTCACCCGAGCAGCGGTCAGCGCGCCGACCGAGGGCCGAGCACTGTACGCCGGACTCCGGGCGCTCGACGTGCCCGAGGAGCCGGTGGCCAGGCTCTGGCACGCGGCGACGCTGCTGCGGGAGCACCGCGGGGACGGCCACAACGCCGCCCTCGTCGCCCTCGGCATCGGCGGCACCGAAGCCCACGTCCTCATGGCTCTCTCCCTCGGCATGAGGGCGGAGGAGTTCGGCCGGATCCACCACCTGCCCACGGCACAGTTGGCCGCTGTCGTCGACGGCCTGCGCGGCCGCGGACTCGTGGACGACAACGGCGGGTTCACCGACGCCGGCCGGGAGACCAAAGAGCGGATCGAGGCCCTCACCGACGAGCTGGCGGCGCCGGCCTACGACGTGCTCAGCGCGGACGAGCTCGACGAGCTGGTCGCGGAGCTCGAGCCGATCGCCGCCGCGGCAGAGGCCGTCGACGACTGAGCGGGCACATGCGCGCGACGGCCCCGACCCCGCACCCCGCGCGGCAGAGCCGCCACCTGATCATCCAGACCGAGACATGGGGATGGAGCCTGGGCCGGTCACGCCCTCCTCGCACGCGGAATCACCGTGCTCGCGATCTTCCTCCGCCACGAGCGCCGTCTCGGACGCGGAAACGGAGCCGGCCGAACCGCCGGTGACGAGCACGGGGACACATACACCTTCAGAAGTCAAGAATGGAGACGAAGATCGTCAAATGCTATACAAGGGGAGATCGTCGGAAGCGCCGCGGCGGCGCCGGCGGAGAGGGAGTTACGTTGAACAGTCTGCTTGCCCTGGAACCCCGTGAAGCAGGAACGAACGTGCTGGAGCCGACCGTCGGCCTCCTCGAGACCGTCTGGGCACAGGACGGGCGGCTGCAGATCGACAGCACCTGGGACCAGGCAGGTGACAGCACCTGGGACCAGGCCGCCGACACCACCTGGCCGTAGGCGGCCGACAGCACCCGGCCCGCTGTCGAGGCCGTGCTGAACTTCCTGGGGAAAGAGGTCCGGCATGCTCTTCCGCCGTGATGGCGTCAATGTCTGAGGCGTCGCCAAGGGACTCCGAAGCCATCGAGCGAATCGTCGGAGAGCATGTCCGGACCGGCCATCGCATACGCGTCGGACCGACCTGGCTGACGGTGTGTCCCGATGGTGTCCCGCTGCTCGAACATGGCTGGAAACTGCATGTCTCCTCTCGGTCGGCAACCTATTCGGAGCTGGTCGAGAGGCTCGTTCCCCTGCTTGTGGCCGAGGGGTGCGTGTTCAAGCTCGCCCGCTCGCACCAGGTCCTCGACCGGCTGAACAACGGCTACAGTGCCCCGGCGAGCGTCGGCAAGGCGTTCACGATCTACCCGGACCAGCGGCGTGTCCGTGAGCTGGGCCTGCGACTGGCCGGACTCCTGCGTGGCCATCTGGGGCCGCGGGTGCTCAGCGATCGGCGGGTGGACCAGGACTCTCCGGTGTATTACCGCTACGGCCCCTTCAAGAGGGTCGACCCGGACGCCGAGGGACGATTCGTCGCCCGGATCGACGGACCCGGCGGGGAAGAGTTCGAGGGGCGCGCCGGCCTGCGCTACGAGCAGCCGGCCTGGGTCGTCGATCCGTTCACCGGCCTGCGCCCGGGTGAGGAGAGCGCTCCGGAGGAGCCGGCGATTCTCGGCCACCACTACCGGGCTGTCGCGGTGATCTTCGAATCCGCGCGGGGCAACGTCTGTCGGGCCGTCGATCAGCGCGACGGGACGAGCGTCGTCGTCAAGCAGGCCCGCGCCCTGGTGGGCGAGACCGCGACCTCGGGCGACATCCGCATGCGGCTGCGCAACGAGCGCCGTGTCCTGCAGGCGCTCAAGGACTGCCCCGGTGTCCCGCGATTCCTGGATCACTTCCGGCACGGCCAGGACGAGTTCCTGGTGACGTCCGACGCCGGCCCGGTCAACCTCGCTGAGGACATCGCCCGGAACGGCCCGTACCCGATCGACGCGCATCCTGGCACCGGAGGTCGGCGTCGCCTCGAAACGCTCGGCGGGCGACTCGCGCGGATACTTCTCGATCTCCATGCGCGCGGCGTCGTCATGCGCGACCTCGCACCGAAGAACGTGGTGATCGACGGTGACCGGGTCAGCGTCGTCGACTTCGGCGTGGCCTGCTACGACGGCCTGCACCTCCCCGGCGGGACGCATGGCTACGCGCCGGCGCGGCAGCGGCGCAACGAGCCGCCACGAGACACCGACGACCTTCACGCCCTCGCCATGACGCTGCTGTTCGCGACGTGGCACATGCGGCCGGTCACGCTGGAGGACGACTCCGATCTGCCCCGCGAGCGCGCGCTCCAGGCCATCCGGTCCGCCCACGGCGAGGAGCCGACCGGGATGATCGGCATCATCGCGGACCTGCTCGGCGACGAGCACGCCGCCAGAACCGCACTGCGGCGGCTCGCGGCGGAGGAGATCCCGAGCGGCCCCACCGAGGTCCGGCGCACCGAGAGAGGGCTCACCGAGATCCGGCGCGCCGACAGTGGCCGCGCCGAGGACCGGCGCACCACCGAGGACAGGACGCGACGGTTCCGGCGCCTGCCCGCGCCCCCGGACGTCACCCCCGAACTCGCCGCGGACATCGCCCGAAGCGTTCTCGCCGACGTGCTCGCCCAGACTCGCCGTGTCCTGGCCGACCCATCGGCAACCGCCTACGGCGCAGACGTCCACGCCGGGACGGCGGGCATCGGCCTCGAACTGCTGGAACATCTGGGCGAGCCTGGTGTCGCCGACTGCGTCCACGAGCTGGCCGCCGTCACCGTCCGTGCCATGCCTACGCGCCCGCGGCCCGGCCTGTTTCGCGGCCGGACCGGGATCGACGTCTTCCTGATGCGGGCGCGCGAGCGCGGCATCGCGCTGCCCGACGAGTATCTCGGTCCGTACGTGCCGGGCACGGAGTGGACCCCGGACGGGCTCGGCCTGCTCACCGGGGCCGCCGGGGTGGGGCTCGGCCACCTGTTGCTGGCGCGGCACGACACCGACCCGGCCCATCTCGCCCTCGTCCGGCGATGCGCGGAATTCGTCATGGACGGCGACGCCCCCGGCTCGAAGGCCGACGGTGACCCGCCGCGCGACTGGGCGGCCGTCGACTCGTCCATGGGGCCGGCGCACGGGCTCGCGGGCACCATCGAGTTGCTGATCAGCGCCGGTACGCGTGTCGGAGACCATCGTCTGCTGGCGGAGGCCGTCAAACGCACCGAACGGCTGGCCGAACACGCCGGAACATGGGCACGGCAGGCGCGCGAACGATCCGCGCCGGCGCTCGCCCTCTCCTGGTGCCGGGGGCCGGCCGGCATCGTGCCCACGCTGCTCCACGCAGGGACGGCGTTCGGCGATCCGGCGCCGACCCGGCTCGCCGGGGACATCGGCACAGCGGTGGAGCTCTTCCTGCACCGGATCGACGTACTCGACCAGTGCTGCGGCGCGGCCGGCATCGGCAACGCGCTCATCGACATCGCCGTCTCCGACGGGGATCCACGGCGCTGGGACGCGGCACGCGCCGTCGCCGTGCAGATGCTGCTGCGCAGCGCCGGCCCGGCCGACCACCCCGTCTTCGTCAAGGATCCGAACGAGGACGGAGCCGTCTCGCTGATGACCGGGCTGGCCGGAATCCTGGGCTTCTTCCGCCGCCTCGCCCGGCGGGGCGGCGAGACGCCCGTTCTCCTCCCCGTCGCGACGCCTTGAGCGCCACCGGACGCCCTAGGCGAAGGACCTCGAAGATCTGTCCCAGTTCCGGCCAAGGAGACATCTTGCACGCTCCCGACCTCCGTACCTCTGGAAGTCTCGCGGAAGACGAGCCGCGCGACCGCCGAGGAGCCGAAGACCCCCAGGAGGATCGTCTCGGTCCTCGCACCGGCGACGCGATCGGGGACATGCTGCGCGATGCCTACCGGGCATCCCTGACCTCGGACGCCGCCCCCGTCCTCCAGATCGTGGAACGCGACGACGGACTGGTGAAGTCCCTTCCCGTCGCGCCCTGGCTCGCACCGATCGAGCAGTGGCCGGACGAGCAACGCCGGGCACTGGATCTGCTCAGGGGCAAGGTCCTGGACATCGGCGCCGGCGGAGGACGAGCCGCGCGCGCGCTGCTCGACCGGGGCCACGCCGTCACCGCGATCGACATCTCCCCCGGCGCGCTCGACGTGTGCAGGCGGCAAGGGATCCGGTCAGCCGTCCTCGGCACGGTCGACGAACACGCCGCGACGGGGGCGCGTTACGACAGCTTCCTGCTCCTGGGCGCCAACCTCGGCCTGCTGGAGAGCCGCGAGCGGGCACCGCAGTTCCTGCGGGCTCTGGCCGCGATGGCCGCACCCGGCGCCGTGATCGTCGGCCAGGGCAACAACAGGACCGACTCCGACGATCCACTACAGCTGCCCTACAACGAACGAAACCTACGGGCAGGCCGCATCGCCGGGCAGCGAACCATGCGGATCCGCTATCGCGACGTGGCGACACCCTGGTTCCACTACCTGTGCCTGGCACCACGCGAGCTCGCCGAACTCGCCTCCGGCACGGGCTGGGAACTCACCGACGCCACGTATGACGAGAACTCGACGGCCGACTACATCGCCACCCTCCGCCGAGAAGGCCGAGAGGGCTGAGGAGAGGACTGACCGGCGGGATGTGGCACCCCGCCGGTCAGCCGCGGCTCAGGAGGTGGGGGCGAGGACCTTCGGCTCCTCCGCCTTCGGCTCGGCCGGGCGGCGCCGCATGCGCTCCTTGGCCCGCTCGACCATCACGTACAGCGTCGGCACGAGCACCAGCGTCAGGAGCGTGCTGGTGATCAGGCCGCCGATGACCACGATCGCCAGCGGCTGCGAGATGAACCCGCCCGACCCCGTCACGCCCAGCGCCATCGGCGTCAGCGCGCAGATCGTGGCCACCGCCGTCATGAGGATCGGCCGCAGGCGGCGCCGGCCGCCCTCGATGACCGCCTCGACGATGCCCAGGCCCTGATCGCGGTACTGGTTGATCAGGTCGATGAGCACGATCGCGTTGGTCACCACGATGCCGATCAGCATCAGCATGCCGATCAGCGCCGGCACGCCCAACGCGGTGCCGGTGGCCACCAGCAGGCCGACGGCGCCGGTCGCGGCGAACGGGATCGACACCAGCAGGATGAGCGGCTGGGCGAAGCTGCGGAACGTCGCCACCATGATCAGGAAGACGATCGCGATGGCCGCCAGCATCGCCATGCCCAGGTCGGAGAACGCCTCCTGCTGGTCGGCCGACGCGCCGCCGATCTTGTACGTGGCGCCGCCGGACAGGTTCAGCTTCTTCAGGCGGGTGTCCAGCGTCTGCGTGAGGCTGCCCAGGTCGCTGCTCGTGGTCTTGGCGGACACGGTCGCCGAGCGGTCGCCGTCGATGCGGGTGACCTGCGTCGGCCCGGCCACCTGCTCCACCTCGGCCACCGACGACAGCTTGACCAGGCCGGCGGCGGTGGGCAGCTTCAGGTCCTCGATCGCCTTGACGTCGTCGGGGGCGTCACCGGTGCGCAGCACCAGGTCGCTGGCCCGACCGTCGAGCGTGAGCTGGCCGAGGGAAGCGCCGCGGAAGGCCTGCGCCACGCTCTGGCCGATCTGCGCCTCCGTCAGGCCCTTGGCCGCGGCCTTCTCACGGTCCACCCGCACGTCCACGCGGGGCGCGCTGGCCTCCAGGTTGGAGGTGACGTCCCGTAGCCCGGTCACCTCGCCCATGGCCGCCTTGACCTGGTCGGCCGCCGAGCGCAGCGCCGCGCTGTCGGGCGCCTGCACGATCACGTCCACCGTGTCGGAGGAGAAGCCGCCGCCCGAGCCGCCGATGCGCACCTCGCCGACGTCCTTCATGCCGGCCAGCCGGTCGCGCAGCGCCTGCTCCACCTTGGGGGTGTCGGTGTTCTCGGCCAGGGTCAGGGAGTACGAGGCCCGGTCTGCGCCGGCGGCTCCGCCGAAGCCGCCCTGCAGCGCGTTGCCGCCGCCCACCGTCACCTGGTACGACTCGACGCCGTCCAGGCCGGTCAGCACGCCCTCGACCTTCTTGGCCGCCGCGTCGGTGGTGGCCAGGTCGGTGCCGACGGGCATCCGCTGGGTCACCGAGACCGTGTTCTGGCCGGAGGAGTCGAGGAAGTTCGTCTCCAGCCGGCTCGTCAGGCCCATCGTGCCGATGAACACCGCCACCCCGACGAGCACGGTCACCAGCTTGTAGCGCGTCGCGAACCGCAGCACCGGCAGGTAGGCGCGCTGCAGCGGGCTGCGCAGCTCCTTGGCCTCGGCCTCCTCACGCTGGATGCGCGCCTGCTCGGGCGTCAGGTCGGGCGCCTTGAGGAACCAGTACGCCAGCACCGGGATCACCGTCAGCGACACCAGCAGCGAGGCGAGCAGCGCCACCGCCACCGTGATCGCGAACGGCCCGAACAGCTCGCCCACCATGCCGCCGACCACCGCGATCGGCGCGAACACCGCCACCGTCGTCAGCGTCGAGGCCGTCACCGCGCCCGACACCTCCCGGACCGCCGACAGGATCGCCCGCAGCTTGGGCTCGCCGTAGCCGAGGTGGCGCTTGATGTTCTCCAGGACGACGATCGAGTCGTCGACCACCCGGCCGACCGCGATGGTCAGCGCGCCGAGCGTCAGCATGTTCAGCGAGTAGTCGCCGGCCCACAACGCGATCAGCGCGATGACCACCGACAGCGGGATCGACACCGCGGTCACCAGCGTGGACCGGATCGACAGCAGGAACACCAGGATGACCAGCACCGCGAACGCCAGGCCGAGCAGGCCCTCGGTGGTGAGGTTCTCGATCGACTCCTGCACGTACGGCGCCTGGTCGAAGACCACCTCGACCGCTGTGTCGGAGGAGTCGCCGAGCGCCTTGGTCATCTCGGGCAGCTTCTCGCGTACGTCGCCCGAGATGCTCACCGCGTTGCCGTCGGGCGCCATCGTCACCGACACGCCGAGGCTGGTCTTGCCGTTGGTACGGGTGATCGAGGTCGGTTCGGCCAGGCCCCGCTCCACGGTGGCGACGTCACCCAGCTTCACCGGCTTCAACGCCTTGACCACCGGCTGCGCCTGCGCCGTCTGCGGCCGGCCCGACTGCGGCTGCCCGCTCTGGGGCTGGCCGCTCTGGGGCTGGCCGGCGCTCTGCGGCTGACCGGTCTGGGGGCGGCTCGCCTGCGGCTGCGCGGTGGAGGGGGCCTGCGGCTGGGCGGGCGTCAGGTAGAGGGCCTTCAGCTTCGCCACCGAGTCGACCCGGGCGCCCACCTGCACGGTCAGTGACCTGCCGTCCGAGGTGAGCGTCCCGGCCGGGACCGGCGTGCCGTTGGCCCTCAGCACGTCGGGGATCTGCGTGGCCGACACCCCGGCCTTCGCCATCTTGCCCAGGTCCGGGGTGATCGTCACGACCTCGTCCCGGGTGCCGGTGACGGTCGCCTCCCGCACACCCTTGACGCCCTGCAACTCCGGCAGCATGACCTGGCGCAGCTTGTCGGCCATCGCCCGTGAGTCGCCGCCGTCGCCCACCGCCAGCACCATCACCGGGATGTCGTCGGTGTTCCCGGCTCCGACCTGAGGCTCGACCCCGGACGGCAGCTGGGACTGCACCCGGCTGACCGCCTGCTGCATCTTGTTCAACGACGCCTCGACGTCCGTGCCGTAGGCGAAGGCGACCTGGATCTGCGCCAGGCCCTCCTTCGACGTCGAGGTCATCTGCTCCATGCCGTCGAGCCCCTGGAAGGCGTCCTCCAGGGGCTCGGTGACCTGGTCCTCCACGATCTCCGGGGACGCCCCGGGATAGGAGGCCATCACGAAGGCGCCGGGGAAGGCCAGGGACGGCAGCAACTGCTGTTTCAACTGCGGAATCGTGAACGCGCCGAATGCGCTGAGCACGACCGCGACCAGGATGACAAGGGTGCGGTTGGCGAGGCTCAACCGGGCGAATGCGGTCATGAGGGGTCCCTCCAAGTGTTCGCCCCGAGACTAACACTTCGCCCCATGCGAATATTTAGGACAAGACGAGCTTCCTGATAGGCTTCTCAGGAAGCGAAGAGGTGAGAGTGGACGACGAACGCGAAGACCTGATCCGCCGGATCACGGAGACCCAACGGGGCCTCGGGCGGGCCTTCGCCCGGCACCAGTCTCCGCTGTTCACCTCCAACCTGACGATGCGCCAGCTCAAGGTCGTCATGGTCCTGGCCGTCCACGGCTCCGCCTCGGGCCAGGAGCTCGCCCACGACCTCGGCGTGGGCCTCGGCACGGTCACCGGCATCGTCGACCGCCTCGTCGCCCAGGGGCTGGTCAGCCGGCACGAGGACCCCCACGACCGGCGCGTGCGCCGGGTCGAGCTGACCGCCGAGGGCGCCGACCTCATCGGGCGCATCCAGGACGCCGGCATGCAGCACTACCGGCGGGTCATGGAGCACCTCGACACCGGCACGCTACGCACCCTCGACACGATTGTCCGCCGCATCAGGGACATCGCGGACGACCTGGAGAAGGAAGAGGAGCCGCGGGCTTCCGAGTAGACGCGCCGGGCCGCCCGGATGACGGCCCGGCGCCTTTACAAAGTAGATCTCACGCGTGGAGCCGGGACAGCACCGCCGGCAGGTCGCCCTCGTGGACGACCGTCAGCCGGCGCGTCGCCCGCGTCACCGCCACGTACAGGTCCTGGCCGCCCTTCGGCGACTGCGCCAGGATCCCCGCCGGGTCCACCACCACGACCGCGTCGAACTCCAGCCCTTTTGACTGGGTCACGGTCAGCGCCACCACCGCCTCCTCCAGGTCGTCGCCCGGGAACAGCGCCGCCACCCGCGCGTGCAGGGCGTCCGGGCAGATGACACCCGCCCGGCCCTCCCCGATCGCGGCCAGCTCCTCCGCCACCAGCGCCGGCAGCTCGGCGATCCCGCACCGCACCGCCCGCGGCTCGTCGCCGCCCTCGCGTACCGACTCGGGCGGCTCCTCCCCCGGCGCCACGGAGCGCAGCACGTCGGCCGCCACCCGCATGATCTCCACCGGCGTCCGGTAGTTGACGAGCAGCCGCTCCTCCCGCCAGCGGCCCTTCAGGTGCGGGTCCAGCACCCCGGCCCAGGACGCGGCGCCCGCCGCCGAGCCGGTCTGCGCGATGTCGCCCACGATCGTCAGCGACTTGGCCGGGACCCGCCGCATCACCATCCGCCAGGCCATCGCCGACAGCTCCTGCGCCTCGTCCACGATCACGTGCCCGTAGGCCCAGGCGCGGTCGGCCACCGCCCGCTCGGCCGTGGTCAGCTCCTCGCCGCCGTCGGCGTGCCGGCCGGCGAGCACGTCGGCCCGCTCGAAGACGCCCTCCTCCAGCAGGCCCGTGGACTCCAGCACCTCGCGGGCGTACAGCTCCTGCTCCTCCCACTGCGCGCCGGCGGCGCGGGCGGCGGCACGGGCGGCGGAGTCGTCCTCGCCCAGCAGCTCGGCGGCCTCGTCCAGCAGCGGTACGTCGCCGACCGTCCACGGCGCGTCCGCCGGCCGGACGAGCACGGGCCAGTCCACCCCCGACGGGCACACCTCCCACAGCGTGTCGGAGGAGGACAGCAGCTCGGAGATCAGCCGCTGGGGCGTCAGCTCCGGCCAGAGCCCGTCGATCGCCTCGCGCACCGGCGGCTCCTGCCACAGCCGCCGGGCGGCCAGCTCCACGTCCAGCTCGTCCAGGTCGCCCTCCAGGTCGAGCGGCTCGGCCAGCTCCGGGTCCTCCAGCTCCATCTCGGGCAGGCGCAGCGACTCCTCCACCGCCCGCGCCTCGGCCCGCGCGAGCTCCTTGAGCAGCTCGGTGACGAACAACTTGCGCGCCATGTTGTGCCGCAGCCGCACCGCGCGCGCCCGGTCGCGCAGCCGTACGCAGGTCTCGTGCGGCACCCGCAGCGTCAGCCCGTCGAGCGGCACCTCCAGGTCGCCGCGGGGAACGCGCTGGCGGGCGCGCACCGCCGCCTCCACCACCTCGGCCATCCGCGCGTCGCCCTTGACCACGGCCGCGGCCGGGTCGTCGGCCGCCACCGCCCGCACGCCGGGGAACAGCTCGCCCAGCGTCGCCATCACCACCTGCGTCTCGCCCAGCGACGGCAGCACCTGGCCGATGTAGCGCAGGAACATCGCGTTCGGCCCGATCACCAGCACGCCGCGCCGCTCCAGCGTGTCGCGGTGGGTGTAGAGCAGGTACGCGGCCCGGTGCAGCGCCGCGACGGTCTTGCCGGTGCCGGGACCGCCCTGCACCACCAGCGCGCCCTGCAGCGACGAGCGGATCACCCGGTCCTGCTCGGTCTGGATCGTGGCCACCACGTCGCCCATCCGGCCCGTGCGCCCCCGCCGCAGGGCCGCCAGCAGCGCCGCCTCGCCGACCAGCGTGCGCCGGTCGCCGTCGCTCATCCGCTCCAGGTCGAACACCTCGTCGTCCAGGCCCACGACCGTACGGTCCTTCAGATGCAGATGGCGGCGGCGCAGCAGGCCGTCGGGGTCGCCGGCCGTGGCCACGTAGAAGGGGCGGGCGGCCGGGGCGCGCCAGTCGATCAGCACCGACTCGTGCTCGGCGTCGCGCAGCCCGATCCGGCCCACGTACAGGGTCCGGCCGGACACGTGGTCGATCCGGCCGAAGCACAGGCCGCGCTCCACGGCCCGCAGCCTGGCCAGCCGCCGCGTCTGCTCGGCGGCCACCACCTCACGCTCCACCCGCGCCTGCCGGGTGCCGCCGGTCCCGCCGCCCAGGTGCGCCGTCCGCAGCGCCGCCTCCGCCCGCGAACGGGCCTCGTCGAGGTGGCCGTAGAGCACTGAAACAGTCGCCTGTTCCTTGTCAAGGGCTTCCGCAAGAGCATCTTGACGCTGACTCATGCCGTGGTATACTCCTATCGGGAGTGCTGTGAAGCGCCGCTCGTGTTGTGTCGAGCATGCGAGCCTAACCCTCCTCCGCGGCCTGCCGCAACCTCCCAGGTCACCGGCGTGTTCTCACGGCACGACGAGCGGTTCCGCCGCGTAGGCCCGGTGCAGCACCTCCACGAAGGACGGCGCGGCGGGCAGGGACACGGACCCGATCCGGCTCAGCGCCACCCCCGGCGTCCACGAGTTCATGACCACGCCCCCGGCCAGCGACGCGAGGCCGGCGAGCGTGACCTCCTCCACCCGCTGGGCGACGCCGAGACGGTCGAGCCGCCGGCGGACGATCGCCATCGTGGTCCCGCCCAGCATCTCCGCCTCGGGCCACACCACGGCGTCGCCGTCCCAGAAGGCCAGGTTCCAGATCGACCCCTCACTGAGCCGGCCCCGGCGGTCGACGAAGGCGGCGTCGTCGAAGCCCTCCCGGGCGGCCCGGCGCATGAAGTACGTCTTGGCCACCTCGCCCACGTGCTTCACGGCCGGCAGGACCCGCTCGTACTCCACCGCCGCCAGCGTCAGCGGGCCGCGCGGGCCCGGCGACGCCGGCCCGGTACGGACCAGCACCTCAGGCTCACCGCCGTCCCCGGCCGCGGTGAACTCGCCCGCCGGCGAGTACACCGTGGCCGTCAGCGAGACGTCGGCCGGGCCCGCCGCCAGGGCCGCCCGCAGATAGGACCGCACCCGGTCGTCGGGCACCGCCCGGCCGAACAACTCCTTCGAGGCGTACCGCAGCCGCTCCAGATGGAGGTCGAGGCCCCGGACCCGCCCGTCGCGTACCTGCATGGCGGTGAAGTGCGCGTAACCCGCGAAGGCCAGCGGCGACAGCTCCTCGGCGGTGGCCGCCCGGCCGTTGCGGTGAACGACGAAAGACGTCATGTGTCACTCCTGACGTACGGAATCTTCGCTTTCGCGATGACGTTAGGGCCTGACATCGATGCGAAGGTCAACCTGAGATGGGAGCGGATCGCATGCTGATCGGGGAGCTGTCCCGGCGAACCGGGGTCAGCGCACGGTTGCTGCGGTACTACGAGGCGCAGGGCCTGCTCGACGCCGGGCGCGCCCCGAACGGGTACCGCGACTACGACGAGGACTCCGTGGTCACCGTGCGCCAGATCCGTGCCCTGCTCGACGCGGGCCTGTCCACCGAGGTGATCCGCTCGGTGCTGCCGTGCGTCCGGGGCGAGAGGCCGGAGTTCGACTGGTGCGCGGACCTGTGGGACATCCTGAACGGGGAGCTGGCGGCGATGGACGAGGACATCGCCGCCCTCCAGCACAGCCGCGGCGCCCTCGCCGGCCTTCTGACGCGCCCCTGACCCGCCTCCCCTCACCCCTGCCCGCATGCCGCGACCCGTGGCGGCATCACGGAGGCGGAGACCGCCGCCCTCGGCGCGGTACGGGCCCTGACCACCCCCCGGTCTCGGCTGCGCTGCTCGGCCAGACGATCGTCGTCATGGGCGAGCAGACGAGCCAGGAGGGGGTCAGGGGGACTTGTGCCGCTGGTAGTAGCGGGCGACGCGGGCGCGGTTGCCGCAGCGGGCGGCCGAGCACCACCGGCGGCGGGGGTGCGCGGGCAGGAACAGCATGACGCAGTCGTCGGCCTCGCACTCGCGGACGCGCCCGGCCGCCGGGTCCGCCAGCAGGCCGGCGGCGGCCTCAGCGAGCCACGCCGCCAGGCGGTCGCCGAGCGGGCCGGTGCGCCGGCGCGCCGCCGTGATGCACGTGCCGTCCCAGGTCAGCTCACTGGTCGCGGGCGCGGCGCGCTGCGCCGCGTTCAGCCCTTGCAGGGCGGCGGCGGGTGGCCGCTCGCCCCGGCGGACGTGGTCGATCGCGGCCGCCACGTGCTCCCGTACGGCGTGAACGGCCGCCACGTCGCCGGCGGTGAGCCGCTCCCACGCCCCGGCGGGCGGGTCGTGCGCGTCCTGGACCCCTGAGCCGGCGAGCCGGTCGGCCTGCAGGGCCAGCCAGGCGGCGAGGTCGTCCGGGGTCGCCAGCAGGTCGGCCGGGCCGTCGGCCAGGCATGGGCGGGTGTTCACCAGGTCCAGGGCCAGCGGCTCACCCGTCAGGGGCACCACATCACTCATGCCACTAATGGTACATCTTCCGATTGACGCATTAGTATGCTCTCCGCTACAACTAATGCATCATCCTGCTAAGGAGGCATGTGAAATGACGTTCCCCGTGGTCACCCGTGTCGTCCACCGCCGTGTCGACGTGGACGGCGTGGAGGTCTTCTACCGGGAGTCGCTCCCCGGGCGGCCCGACGCGCCGGTGCTGCTGCTGTTGCACGGGTTCCCGTCGGCGTCGCACCAGTTCCGGCGGCTGATCGACGTCCTGGGCGGCCGCTATCGGCTGATCGCGCCGGACTACCCCGGCTTCGGGCACACCCGTGCCCCCGAGGGCTTCCGCTACAGCTTCGACCGGCTTGCCGACATCACCGAGGGTTTCGTGCGCGAGCTCGGGTTGTCGCGGTTCGTCATGTACGTCTTCGACTTCGGCGCCCCGGTCGGCTTCCGCCTGGCCGAGCGCCACCCCGAGTGGATCGCCGGGCTGGTCGTGCAGAACGGCAACGCCTACGAGGAGGGCCTGTCGCAGGGCGCCCGCGACTTCGTGGCGCTGCGGCCGGAGGTCGAGGGCGACGAGGAGACCGTACGCGGCCTGCTCACGGTGGAGGGGACGCGCGGCCAGTACGAGACGGGCACCAGCGACCCCGAGCTGCTCTCCCCCGACGGCTGGACCCTCGACCAGCACTTCCTCGACCTGCCCGGACGCAAGGAGGCGCAGGTGGCGCTGGCCTTCGACTACCACTCCAACGTGGAGCGCTACCCGGCCTGGCAGGCGTGGCTGCGCGAGCACACGCCGCCCGCGCTCATCGTCTGGGGCCGCCACGACCCGTTCTTCCCCGAGCCCGGCGCCCACGCCTACCTGCGCGACCTGCCCGGCGCCGAGCTGCACGTCTTCGACACCGGCCACTTCGCCCTGGAGGAGAACCTGCCGGAGATCGCCCCGCTCATCGCGGCCTTCCTCGACCGCTCATGGACCTGATCGGCCGGGCACCCGCACCGGACATCCACCGGGTGCCGTCGCCGGACATCAACCGGGCACCCTCACCGGGCATCCTCACCGGGCACCGTCTCCGGCGGATCGGCCGGGCACCCGCACCGGGGATCACTTGCGGCGGAACTGCCGCACACCCAGTCCCTCATGCCAGGCGTCGATGACCACCTCGTCGCCCTCCACCCGAGTCCACGCCACCTCCGTCAGCTCCACCCGGAACAGGTGCGAGCCGGTGCCCGGCAGCTCGAACGCCGCCACCACCTTCTCATCGGTGATCTCCACGGCCCTGCCCGCCAGCTTCACATCCCCCTCCCACTCCGGCGCCGCCCCGCCCTCCCCGGTGGAGGGCTCGTCGGCGGACGCCTTTACGGCGGAGGACTCCGCCACGGACGCCTCCCCCGCTGTGGGCTCTCCCGCGGGAGGCTCGGGGGCGGGTGAAGTCGTGTGGATCGCCAGCCGAGGGTCGCGCCGCAGGTCGAGCGCCTTGACCGCCCCCGCCATCGACCCCAGCCACAGCTCGCCGTCGCGGAAGTCGGTCTCGGTGCCGCTGACCCGCGGCGAGCCGTCCTTGCGCAGCGTCGCCAGCACCTTGTGCCGGTACTTCTCCATCAGCGCCCGTGTGACCTTCGCCAGCTCGGGCGCCTGCCTCTCGAACTCCTGCCATGAAGCCATGACGCCATCATGGCCGAGCCCACTGACAGAATCGGGCCAGGCCACGCGGTCCCAGCCCCGGGCTCAGGCCGGTAGCCGGTCCGTCCGCGCGGCGTCCCGCGCCGGCGTGGCGCTGCGCGGAAGGGCGAGGTACGACAGGCCCAGCCCGGCGAGGCTCAGCAGCGCGCCCGCCAGCCCGGTCCAGCGCAGCGCGCCCGCCGACACGATGGCGCCGCCGATCATCGAGCCCATGACCCAGCCCAGATTGAACGCCCCGACGTTGAACGACACCGCCAGCGCCGGCGCGGCCGAGGCGTGCCGCAGCAGCAGCCCCTGGAGCGGCGCGATGGTGGCCGTGGAGAGCAGCCCGAGCGCCACCACGGCGACGACGGCGGCCGGCTTCCACGCCACCGCGAACGGAACCACCGCCAGCACCCCGGCCAGACCGCCCAGCACCCCGCGCACGGTCCCGGACAGCGACCGGTCGGTCAGCCGCCCGGCCGCCGCGTTCCCCGCCAGGCTGCCCGCCCCGTACGCCAGCAGCAGGCCGGACATCTGAGCCGTGCTGAACCCCGCCACCTCCGTGAGCAGCGGCGCGATGTAGGTGAACACCGTGGCCACACCCGCGAACCCGACGGCGGTCGTGACGATGATCAGCGGCACGGGCCGCCGCGCCACCACCCGCAGCTCGTCACGGACCCGCGCGCCCTCGGCGGCCTGGCGGGGCAGCAACAGCCCGAGCAGGGCCGCCCCGGCCACGGCCAGCACCGCCAGCGCGCCGAACGGGAAGCGCCAGCCCGCGTCCTGACCGAGCAGCACGCCCACCGGCACCCCGGCCAGCGTCGCCACCGCGAACCCGGAGGCGACCGCGGCGATGGCCGAGCCGGTCCGCTCGGCGGGCGCCACGCGGGCCGCCGTCAGCAGCGCCAGCGTGAGGAACGCGGCATGGCTGAGCGACGAGAGCACCCGGCCGGCGATGAGGATCTCGTACGAGGGCGCCAGGGCGCAGATCGCGCTGCCCGCCGCGAACAGCAGCATCAGACCCTGCGCCAGCCCCTTGCGCGGCAGCCGCACGGTCAGGGCGGTGACGACGGGGCCGCCGATCACCACGCCCAGCGCGTAGGCGGTGACCGCCTGCCCGGCGAGACCGACGGTGACGTCCAGATCGGCCGCGACCTGCGGGAGCAGTCCGGCGATGAGCGACTCGGCGGTCCCGACCACGAACACGCACACGAACAACGCCGCGAGGACGATATGACTCTTTCGCATGAGTCCGGAGGCTAGAGTCTCACATGCATGTGAGAGTCAAGCGACGTGAAGGAGGTCACATGCGGATCGGGGAGCTGGCAAGACGCACGGGGGTGAGCGTGCGGCTGCTGCGCTACTACGAGGAGCAGGGCCTCCTGCTGCCGATCCGCCGGGCGAGCGGTTACCGCGAGTACCGCGACCAGGACGTCGCCGTGGTGGGCCGCATCCGCAGCCTGCTCGCCGCCGGCCTCGGCACGTCGGCCATCGCCGCGGTGCTGCCGTGCGTGGAGCAGGACGGCCCGCGCCTGGTGCCGACCTGCCCCGACCTGCTCGCCCGGCTACGCAGTGAGCGCGAGCGGATCTCCGCGGCGATCGAGGACCTGAACGCCTCGCGCGCCATGCTCGACACGGTCATCGCGTCGGCCCCGCCGCACGTCACCGGCACGGCCACTCCCACCGGCGGTCCCGCTCCCGTCCCCACGGCCGGAGCCTGAGCCGTTCACCAGCACGGTCACTCGGCTGCGGCGGCGCGGTCGGCGACCGGGCGGCGGCGCAGGCCGGCGTCCGTCAGCGTCCGCGGCCGCCACACCCCGTCCGCCTGGTAGAGGTCCGTGCCGGGCGGCACGATCGCGTCGATCCGGTCCAGCGTCTCGTCGTCCAAGGCCAGCGACGCCCCCTTGAGCAGCGACTCCAGCTGCTCCATCGTCCGCGGGCCGATGATCACCGAGGTGACGGCCGGATGCGCCACCGGGAACGCCACCGCCAGCTCCGGCAACGAGCAGCCGATGCTCTCGGCCACGGCCGTCAGCTCCTCGACGGCGTCGTACTTGGCCGCGTTGCCCGGGAGCGACGGGTCGAACCGGGCCGGCGTGCGAGCGGCCCGGCCCGTGGACAGGTCCACCGGCCGGTCCTTGCGGTACTTGCCGGTCAGGAAGCCCGAGGCCAGCGGCGACCAGGTCAGCACACCCATGCCGTACCTCTGGCAGAGCGGCAGCACCGACGTCTCCACGCCCCGGCGCACCAGCGAGTACGGCGGCTGCTCGGTCCTGAACCGCATGAGGCCGCGCCGCTCGGCGACGTGGTGGGACTCGACGATCTCCTCGGCCGGGAACGTCGAGCAGCCGAACGCGCGGATCTTGCCCTCCCGCACCAGGTCGGTCAGCGCCCACAGCGTCTCCTCCAGGTCCGTCCGGTGGTCGAACCGGTGGACCTGGTAGAGGTCGATCCAGTCGGTGCCCAGGCGGCGCAGGCTGTTCTCGACCTCCTGGACGATCCAGCGGCGCGAGGCGCCGCCGCGGTTCGGGCCCTCCCCCATCGGGAAGTACACCTTGCTCGCCAGCACCACGTCGTCGCGGCGGCCCTTCAGTGCCTTGCCGACGATCTCCTCGGACTCGCCCGCCGAGTACATGTCGGCGGTGTCGACGAAGTTCACGCCACGGTCGAGCGCGGCATGCACGATGCGGACGCAGTCGTCGTGGTCGGGGTTGCCGGCGGCGCCGAACATCATGGCGCCCAGGCAGTGGACGCTCACCTCGATGCCGGTGCCCCCGAGAACGCGGTAACGCATGGACGTGCCCCCTGTGCGGTCGGAAACGCTTACCGGCCGGCGCCTGACGCGGCCGGGACACCTGGCACGCTAGTCCCTGGAGTCGGCTCCAGGTCAACCCGCCGGACTCTCGACCACCCCGACCACGTCCGAGACGCCGATCGTCCCGCCGCCGTCGGCGTCCCGGTGGGAACGGGAGTCGAGGGAGACGTCGCGGTTGTCGCCCATGATCCATGCTCGGCCCGGCGGAACCTGCGCGTCGAAGTCCAAGGAGGAGGCCGGAGACGCGGCCACGTACGGTTCGTCCAGCGGCTTGCCGTCCAGTTCCAGCCGGCCGTGTGCGTCGCAGCACTTCACCGTGCTGCCGGGTGTGCCGATGACCCGCGCGACGTACATGCCCTCCGGATCGGAGTCACCGTCGGACCAACTCGGGGGCCGGTGGTAGACGATGACGTCCCCGACGTGCGGGACGTACCCGTCGCCGACCCGCCGCGCCGTCAGGCGTGCACCTTTCTTGATCGTCGGCTCCATGGAAGTGCCGGCCATCGTGAGGTGGAGCCCGCTGAGGACGTCCAGGTCCACGGACGCGCAGCCGCCGACCGGGACCAGGAGGAGCATCAGGAACAGGAACGCCGAGTGTGGACGGATCATCAGGACATTGTCCACGGATGTCGAGCTGAAGATCCACTTTCAGGCGGACGGTGGTGCGGGTCGGCCGCGCCCGTACTTCTTGTGCACCGCCTGCTTGCTCACGCCGATCACGTCGGCGATCTGCGCCCACGGGAGCCCGGCGACCCTGGCCCTGCGCACCTGGACCACCTCCATGCGCTCGATCTCGTGGCGCAGCGCCGTGGTGGCCCGCAGCGCCAGCAGCGACCTGCCCGGAGGTCTGCGGCCCTCCTGCGGTAGTGCTGGGACTACCGGCGTTTCTCGCCTCAGCGCCCGTGTGCCAAGATCCCCGCGCCGGTTGGATCGAGGCATGACATCGACAGATATGGTCCAGTTGTGGTCGGTGAGCAGGGTGTACGGCTCCGGCGACCAGGCGGTGACAGCGCTGGACGCCGTGACCACCGGATTCGCGCCGGGCACCTTCACCGCGGTGATGGGCCCGTCCGGCTCGGGCAAGTCCACCTTGCTGCACTGCGCCGCCGGGCTGGACCGGCCCAGCGACGGAAAGGTCGTCATCGACGGCACTGACCTCGGCACGCTGACGGAGAACGAGCTGACACTGCTGCGCCGCGCGCGGGTCGGGTTCGTCTTCCAGTCCTTCAACCTGGTCTCGGCTCTGACCGCGGAGCAGAACGTCGCCCTCCCGCTCCGCCTGGCGGGGCGCCGGCCCGGCGTGGAGCAGGTGCGTGCGGCGCTGGCCGAGGTGGGGCTGGCCGAGCGGGCCAGGCATCGGCCCAGTGAGCTGTCCGGCGGCCAGCAGCAGCGCGTGGCGATCGCCCGCGCGCTCGTCACGAAGCCCGCGGTGATCTTCGCCGACGAGCCGACCGGCGCTCTGGACACCACGACCTCCCGATCCGTGCTGAAGCTGCTGCGCGGGATCGTGGATCTCCACGGTCAGACCGTGATCATGGTGACGCACGATCCGGTCGCGGCCGCGTACGCCCACCGGGTGCTGTTCCTGGCCGACGGCCGGGTGGTGGACGAGCTCACCGGCGGCTCGGGGCCGGAGACCATCGCGGCGCGGATGGCGGGCCTGGAGGCGGCGGCATGCTGAAGCGAGGCAAGAAGCATGTCGCAGCGTGGCAGGTCCAGGGCGCGACAGGCCGCGGGGGGCGCGGTGGCGGTTCACTCGCCCTGGCCTGGGATCTGGCGCGCGGCCGCTGGGGCAGCCTGGTCGGCACCTTCCTCGCGCTCGGCCTGGCGGTCGGCATCCTCTCCATGACGGGACTGGTCTTCGCCTCCGCCCAACCTCAGGTTCCCGCCCGGTACGCGGGGGCGGCCGTCCTGGTCAAGACACCCTCCACCGGCGGAGAGGTGAACGGCTTGTTCTACCCGGACAAGCCCTGGCCACCGGAGCAGGTGCGGTCCCTGGCCGAGCGGCTCGGCCGGATCCCGGGTGTGGCGGCGGCCGTGCCCGACCGGACCTTCTACGCCCAGGCGGTCATCGGCGGCAAGCCCGTCGCGGGTGACACCCAGGGATACCTGTGGCCCAGCGTCGCGCTCGCACCGTACCGGCTGGCCGCGGGCAGGCCCCCGGCCGGCCCCGGTGAGGTCGTCGTGAGCCGCGCGCTCGGGCTGGCACCCGGCCGGCAGGTGACCGTACTCACCGCCGACGGACCGGCGTCCTACTCGGTGTCCGGCACGGTCGCGGGCCCCGGCTACTACTTCGCCCAGGCGCGGGCCGGTGGGGTGCGGGTCGTCGGGCTGGTGGCCGAAGCCGGTGCAGACGTCGCGGCGATCAAGCGTGCGGCCCGGGCCG
Source organism: Nonomuraea sp. NPDC050733 (assembly GCF_040654215.1). Classification (NCBI taxonomy): domain Bacteria; kingdom Bacillati; phylum Actinomycetota; class Actinomycetes; order Streptosporangiales; family Streptosporangiaceae; genus Nonomuraea; species Nonomuraea sp. NPDC050733. The sequence goes on from NZ_JBFAHO010000009.1 coordinate 20,574, forward strand.
TCGTCGGCGCCAAGGGGCTGGTCCTGAGCGGTGCGGCCAGATCGGCGACCGAACCTGTGGCGGACGTTCAGACACGGTGGTTCGGCTACCAGCTCCTCAGCGGCATGGCGATCCTGGTGGCGTTCACGGCTGTGTTCATCGTGGCCTCCACCTTCGCGTTCGGCGTCGCGCAGCGGCGCAGGGAGCTGGGGCTGCTGCGGACGGTGGGCGCGACCCCGCGCCAGATGCGCGCCCTGATGCACGGCGAGGCGCTGGTGATCGGCGTGGCAGCCGCCGCGGCCGGGGTCGCTGTCGGTACGGCGTGCGCTCCCGGCTTCGGCCAGACCCTCGTCGATCTGGGATTCCAACCGCCGAGCTTCGCAGTGCAGATCCAGCTGTGGCCGATGCTGGCATGCTTCGCCGCCGGGCTGGCGGTGGCCCAGCTCGGCGTATGGGCGGCTTCGCGCCGGGCTGCGAAGGTGGCGCCACTGGAGGCGTTGCGCGAGGCCGCGGTGGACGAACGCCCGATGACCGCCGGCCGGTGGGCGTTCGGAGCGCTGTTCACCCTCCTGGGGGTGGTGCTCGGTGTCCTCATCGCCGGAGAGTCCGACAGCGTGATCCAGTACTCCTTCTACGCGGCGGGGTCGCTGATCGTCGGGTTGTCGCTGCTCGCACCGGCGGTCATCCCGCCGCTCGTGCGCGCCATGTCGTGGCCGGTTCGCAGCGGAGCGATCGGCATGCTGGTGCGCCAGGGCGCGCTGACCGCAGTGCGGCGCACCGCCTCGACAGCGGCGCCGGTGCTGGTCACGGTCGGTTTCGCGGTGCTGGTCACCGGGATGGTGGAGACCAACGTCGGGGCCAACGGGCTGCGCCGTGCCGCCGCGGTCCAGGCCGACTGGGTGCTCGCGCCGCAGGGCACACCGGGCCTCGCCGACGTCGCGGTCTCGGCCGCGGGAGGCTCATCCACGCTGCCGACCACCGTCTACACAGGCGACAGACCCTTCAGCGCGATCGGCGTGGCAGGCAGGAGCAAGGCGGACGTGATCGCCGGCGACCTGCGGGACCTGCGAGGCGGCCAGACGATGGCCGTGGCCGAGTGGGCCGCTCGCGAGCGCGGCTGGCGCGTCGGCACCGCCGCGCCGGTGACGTTCGAGGACGGGCAGAGCCTGCGGCTCACCGTGGTCGCGGTGCTCAACAAGGCCCCGGCCGACATCCTGCTGACCCGCCATGCTGTACGCGACCACGATCCATCAGCACTGACCGAGCCCGTCTACCTCTCCACCCCCACTGCTGTCCCGGCGGACACCGGAGCCGTCATCGAGAAGGTCACCGACCGGATGGCCGGCATCGAGGAACATGAGGACGAGCTGGTCTGGGTCTTCGTGCTCATCCTGGTCGGGCTGTCGGTGGGCTACAGCGCCATCTCCATCGCCAACACGCTGCTGATGGCCACCGCCAACCGGACAACCGATCTGCGCGTGCTGCGCCTTTCCGGCGCGACCACCGGCCAGGTGCTGCGGACCGTCGCCCTGGAGTCGACCCTGGTGGTCGCGATCGGCGCGCTGCTCGGCATCGCGGTGGCCGTGACGGCTCTGGTCGGCATCACCACAGGACTGACCAACATGATCGGCATGACCGTCGGCATGATCCTTCCATGGCCGATCATCGGCGCGGTCATCGGCATCTGCCTCCTGCTCGCCGTCGCCGCCTCGGTCATCCCAGCCAGAACCGCGCTACAGCCACCCCGCCCGTAGCGACGGCAACGCGCAGTCATGCACCACAAGGTGCACCGCTGCTGTCGGGTCGGCCCCACCGGTAGGCGGGGCTTGAGCAGCAACCGAACGGCCAGTGGCGCTGACGAGCCCGCGGGAGGGCGCTGTCGCCACTGGCCGTTCCGATGCGGGTGACCTGGCTAGTGGCACGGCTGGCCCTGGAACGCCGCCCGCGCCTCCTCGCGCCGGGCGCCGTCGAGGGCGGGCGTCTAATACTTGGCTAGCCACATATTTACTGCTACCGTGATTATGTGTCTAGCCACATAACGTGTGGCGCAACGTTAGGAGCTGTCATGAAGGCCATCGTTTTCGACCGTTTCGGCGGCCCGGAAGTGCTGCACGAGGCGGACATCGAGGTCCCGCAGCCCGGCCCCGGGCAGGTCCGTGTCCGGGTGAAGGCTGCCGGGCTGAACGCGCTGGACGGCAAGATCCGCTCCGGGATGCTGGAGGCCGTGTACCCGACGCGGTTCCCCTCCGTCCCCGGTCGCGAGCTCGCCGGCGTGGTCGACGCCCTGGGTGAGGGCGTGGAGGACGTGCAGGTCGGCGACGAGGTGCTGGGCTGGTCGGACACCGGCTCGTACGCCGAGTACGCGCTGGCCACCATCGTGGCCCCCAAGCCCGCCGCCCTCGACTGGCAGCACGCGGCCGCGCTGCCGGTGGCGGGTGAGACCGCCGAGCGGGTCCTGAACCTGCTCGGCGTCGCCGCCGGGGAGACCGTGCTGATGCACGGCGCGGCGGGAGCGGTCGGAACCCTGGCGGTTCAGCTCGCCACGGCCCGCGGAGCCCGTGTGATCGGCACCGCCGGCCCCGGGAATCAGGGCTATCTCGCCTCGCTCGGCGCCACCCCGACCGTGTACGGCGAGGGCCTGGTCGAGCGGGTCCGGGCGCTGGCCCCTGACGGCGTGGACGCGGTGTTCGACCTGGCCGGGAAGGGCGCCCTTGAGGACTCCATCACCCTGCGGGGCGGCACCGATCGCATCGTCACCATCGCCGACTTCCGCGCGCGGCAGCTCGGCGTCACCTTCGCCAGTGGTCCCGCGGATGCCTCTTCCGACCGCCTGGCCGCCCTGGCCAAGGACGCCGCGACCGGCAGGGTCGTCACCACCGTCACCGCCTATCCGCTCGGCCAGGCCGCCACGGCCCAGCAGGTCAGCGACGCCGGGCATGTCCGGGGCAAGCTCGTCCTCACCGTCGGCTGAGCGGCCGGCTGCACCGAGTACCCCACCTACACCGATTGAGGCACAGAACCATGCCCCACATCCCCACGACGGCCGGCAAAGGGCCGATGAGCTACGCGATCTTCCAGCTAGCCCGCGCCCACCGCGCCCACGCCGCCGCCCTGCTTCGCGCGATGGACCTGCATCCCGGACAGGAACTGCTGCTGATGCAGCTCTTCGACCGGGACGGGCAGACCCAGTCCGAGCTGCTCGAAAGCGTCGGCCTGGACCACTCCACCGTCTCCAAGTCCCTGCGCCGGATGCAGGACGCCGGCCTGGTCGTCCGCGAGCCGGCCGCACATGACCGGCGTGTCATGGTGGTCCACCTCACCGACAAGGGCCGTTCCATGCGCGAACCGATCGCAGCCCTGTGGCAGACCCTGGAGGAGACCTCCGCGCGGAACCTGTCGGAGCAGCAGGCGGAGTCCTTCGTCGACACCGCCTACGCCATCGCCGAGGCGCTCACCAGCCGCGCGCTTCCGCAAGAAGAATCCGAGTAACTCGGCCGATCTGCCGGCCGTCGGCACATCGAGAACGGCCGCACCACCCCGTCTCATCCGCCTTCGGCCTCGGCAACCAAGTCTCTCGCCTGACCTGACGGAAAGTGAAAACCCCATGACCGCCACCGGCTCCACCACCCTCCCCGTCCTCGTCGTCGGGGCGACCGGCTCTCTCGGGGGCAAGGTCGTCGACGAACTGCTCAAGCGCGGCAAGAACGTCCGCGCCCTGGTCCGGCCGGCCACCGACGCGAGCAGGCTCGAAAGCCGGGGCGTGGAGATCGCCCGCGGCGACATGCTCGACCTCGACTCGCTCGTCGCCGCCATGAACGGCGCCGATGCCGTCATCACCACCGCCGCCGGCTACACCCGCGGCGGCAGGAACGCGCATGACATCGACACTGTCGGCAACGCCAACCTCGCCGAGGCCGCCCATCGCGCCGGCATCCGACGGTTCGTCCTGACCAGCATCCTCACCAGCGACCAGACGCCCGATGTCCCACACTTCTGGCACAAGAAGCTCGCCGAGGACAAACTCGAACAGCTCGGCGTCCCGTTCGTCGCACTGCGCCCGGGGGCGTTCCTCGACCAGATCGCGAGCATGGCGGGCGACCCGATCGACAGGGGCCGCCTGATATGGATCGGCCAGTCCACCGTCCCGCTGACCTTCGTCCACACCTCCGATCTCGCGACGTACCTGGCAGCCGCGGTCGACGCCGAGGCCGACGACGGTGAGCGCGTCGACATCGGCTGGGACCGCCCGGTCAGCATGCGCGAGATAGCCGACCGGATGGGCAGCAGGGCCGGAAAGAAGATCAAGGTGTGGGCCGTTCCTTCCGCCGTCGCCCGCGCCGCGGGAGCCGTCGCCGGCCGCTTCATGCCGCTGATCAAGGACATGGCCGCGATGTTCGGCTGGTTCGACACCGGCCGCTACGTCGCCGACACGCGCCGCCAGGAGCAGCTGTTCGGCCCCGTCCCCACGGCCGATGACGTCCTCGCCCGGTACAGCGACGAGCTGGGCGCCGCACAGCACCGGTGACCGGCCCGCGTCCCGGCGCCTGCCCATGCCACCTCAGGCCGACGGGCTGTGGGAGGTCCTCGGGCGGTCTCGCGCCGAATAGGCTCGGACGCGTCACTCCACGCCGAACCCATCAGGGAGCCCCATAAGTGCTGATCATCGCTCAGGAGACGTCGTTCGACGAGGCCGAGGTGTTCGAGCTCTACGACTCGGTCGGCTGGCACCCGTGGACGCGCGACGTCGCCCGGGTGTGCCGGAGCTTGGCCAACTCGCACCTGGTCATCACCGCCAGGGACGAGTCGGGCAAGCTGCTCGGCCTGGCTCGGACGGTGTCCGACGACGAGATCGTCTGCTATGTGCAGGAGCTGCTGGTCAATGCCCGACACCACGGCAAGGGCATCGGCCGCCGGCTGCTGGAGCACCTCAAGGACCGGTACGCGCACTGCCGCTACTTCGTCCTCACCACCGACCACGAGTCCACCCCGGAAGGCCCCGCCAACCACGCCTTCTACCGCCGTCTCGACCTGATCGAGCACCACGAGCAGGGCCTGTCGGCCTTCGGCCTGCGGGTGCGCGACCCGCGGAGCCTCTAGACCCACTGACCTGTTCTCCGCACGTCAGTACGACCGCCCTGTGCCCCAGTAGCCAGGCGGCACGCCGACGACCGGCGCCTGCACTCCGTCGTCGACAGGGCCGACGTCGCCCGACACCGACCTGCTTCCCGAAGGTTACATATGGGCGGACCATCAGCTCGACGCTGAGGAGAGCGCACCACTCAGCACGAGCTGACGCCGATTCCCGTCCACTCCTCGGACCAGGAACGTCACCGCCTCCCTCGAGGCGGCAACCGCCGTCCGTACGGGAGGCAGTGGTGATGGTCCCGTCCACCGACAGCGGGATGAGCGCCGCGGCCCAGACGTCCTCCCGTGCCTCAGCGCCAGTTCGTGCGTGTGCGGGAACGACACGACGGCCGCCACGAGCGCGACCATGCGAATCCGCCCTCGGACACCGCCGCGGGTAGCGCGGCGGGTGCCGGGGTCAGCCGCGCCCGTACTTCTTGTGCACCGCCTGCTTGCTCACGCCGATCGCGTCGGCGATCTGCGCCCACGGGAGCCCGGCGACCCTGGCCCTGCGCACCTGGACCGCCTCCATGCGCTCGATCTCGTGGCGCAGTGCCGTGGTGGCCCGCAGCGCCAGCAGCGGATCGTCGTCCTGCGCCTGCCGCATGAGGGTAGCCAGGTCGTTCGTCATGCCCCAACGGTAGACGACCTGGAGCGGAACCGATCCCCGCTCAGCGGTACATCTTCGCCAGCTCGGCGACCGCCTCGGCCATCAGCGCGCGCAGCTCCGGCGGCCCCAGCACCTCGACGGCGGCGCCCATGCGCAGCAGCAGCCAGCGTGCGTGCCGGATCGACTCGACGGGGACGGTCACCGTGCGCCAGCCGTCGGCCTCGGGCGGGCCGCCCTCCTCCATGGCGGCGGCCACGGCGTCGCCGCCCAGGGTGTAGGCGAGCAGGCTGTCCGTGCCGGGCGCCACCCTGATGCGGGCCTCGGCGGTGTACATGCGCTCGCGGAACTCCTTGGCGTACGCGTGCCAGAACTCGGCCAGGTCGAAGCTCTCGGGCCGCTCGAAGCGGCCGGGCAGCGTCTCCAGCGTCAGGACGCGCGAGACGCGGTAGGTGCGTGGCGTGCCGCCGGGCGGCGCGGCCACCAGGTACCAGGAGCCGCCCTTCAGGACCAGCCCGTACGGGTGGACGACGCGCTCGACCTCCTCGTTGCCCCACCGCCGGTAGGTCATCCGGATCGGCCGCAGGTCCCACACCGCCTCGGCCACCCCGCTCAGGTGGGGCGCCTCGTCCGGCCCCCGGTACCAGCCGGGCACGTCGAGCAGGAAGCGCTCGCGCATGCGGGAGGCGTACGAGCGGGGCTCGGGCGGCAGCGCGGCCAGCAGCTTCAGCTCCGCGTTGGCCGCCACCTCGGCCAGGCCCAGCTCGGCGGCCGGGCCGGGCAGGCCCGCGAGGAACAGCGAGGACGCCTCCTCGGCGGTCAGGCCGTTCAGGCGGGTGCGGTAGCCGTCGAGAAGCTGGTAGCCGCCGGCCGGTCCGCGGTCGGCGTAGACCGGCACACCGGCGGCGGACAGCGCTTCGACGTCTCGGTAGACGGTGCGGACCGACACCTCCAGCTCGTCGGCCAGCTCGGTCGCGGTCATGCGCCCGCGCGTCTGCAGGAGCAGGAGGAGGGACAGGAGGCGGCTGGCGCGCATGCCGCCAGTCTAGGGACGGTCCGCGGGAGGAGCCCCCGCGGCGGCGTCAGGCGAACTGCTGCCAGCCGAGCCGGAGCACCATGGCGGCGACGACGAACAGGAGCACGATCCGCACGAAGCCCGCGCCGTTGCGCAGCGCCATGCGGGCGCCGAGCTGCGCGCCGGCGACGTTGAACAGCGCCATGCCGAGCCCGAGCCCCCACAGCAGGTGTCCCTGCCAGGCGAAGACGAACAGCGCCCCGAGGTTCGTCCCCGTGTTGATGATCTTGGCGGAGGCGGAGGCGGAGACGAAGTCCAGGCCGAGGATCGTGGTGAACGCGATGATGAGGAACGTGCCGGTGCCCGGGCCCATGATGCCGTCGTAGAAGGCGATCCCGACGCCGGCGACGGCCACGGCGGCCACGATCCGGCCCCGGGTGCGCAGGTGCGGCTGGGGCACGGACCCGAGCGCGGGCCGTAACGTCACGAACGCGGCCACGCCCAGCAGGACGGCCATGACGAGGGGTCGCAGCACCTCGGCGGAGATCGCCGCCGCGGCGGAGGCGCCGAGCCCGGCGCTGAGCACGGCCAGCCCGGCTCCGGGCAGCGCCACCTCACGGTCGAACTTGGTGGTACGGGCGTAGGCCACGGCGGCCGAGGCGGTGCCGAACACGGAGGAGAGCTTGTTGGTGGCCATGGCCTGCACCGGCGGCACACCGGCCACCATGAGCGCCGGGAGTTGGAGCAGCCCGCCGCCGCCGACGACGGCGTCCACCCAGCCGGCACCCGCCGCGGCCACCAGCAACACCAGCACCTGTTCCAGCGGCACGCCACTCCCCCGACCGATTCGACCCGGATCAACCCAGTCGAGGGTATAGGTCGGGTTTCAATGGCTTTGCCCCACCCCGGAGTGGGGCGGGGCGGGGCCCGGGGACGGTCCGGCGCGCGACGTCAGGGAAGGTGACGGCCGCACGCCGGGCGCGCTCTCAGCCTTCGGCCACCTCTTTGGCCTCACGGCCGTGGACGGTGAGCGCGTACAGGACGACGAGGTCCACCGCGATGACGACGAGCGACCACCAGGGGTTGACGGCGATCCAGATGAGCTGGGTGATCGCGTTGAGCATGACGATGATGATCGCGACGACACGTGCCCACATCTGGCCCGCCAGGAGGGCGGCCCCGACCGCGACCAGCAGGATCCCGAGCACGAGGTGCACCCATCCCCACCCCGTGAGGTTGAACAGCAGCAGGCGCCGGGCCGTCGCCACGTAGAAGTCGCCGGTGAAGATGGCGTACAGGCCGGAGACCACGTTGAACAGCCCCGACATGATGATCATGATGGCCGCGAACCACACCCAGCCGACCCACCCGGTGACGTGCCGCGCTTGATAGGTCATGGCGAATCCCCCCGAAAGACTGCCTTCAGTCACGCTCCGGAAATGACTGTACGGAGCGCATCATGTACCGACAGTACTGACATGTGGGGGCTCACGGCTCTTGTCGCGGTAAATGTTGTGACTGGGAGATTTGGTGGGTCTGCTGCCTTCTGGGATGGAGAGGGAGACGCGCTCAGGCGGGCGCCGAGCCGTCCACCAGCTCGGGGTCGAGCGGCGGCTCCTCCTCGGTCACCGGCGCGGTGAGCGCGTGGTCGACCGTCTCGTGGATCCGCAGCACCTCCGCCGTGCCGGTGATCTCCAGCAGGCGGGCCGGCGAGGGACGCATCCCGGCCAGGTGGAGACTGCCGCCGTTGTCGCGCAGGAGAGCGTCGGCGCTGATGAGCACGCGCAGCCCGGTGCTGGCCAGGAAGGGCATGCCACTCAGATCCAGCACCAGCCGCTTACCCGGGGCGGGACACGTCTCGCGGATGAAGTCCTCGAACTGGCCGACGGTCGTGGCGTCCACCTCGCCGCCGACGGCGATCACGCTCGCGCCCGGCAGCCGCCGGGAGGTGAGGGTCAGGGATGTCATCGATACCTCGCGCCGGGGGTCCGTCAGATGGTCAGGTGGAGCATGGCCAGCAGCCGGCGCATCTGCTCGGGGATCTCACTCACCGTGGCCGAGCCCTCGCGGACGAGGCCGAACAGGACGCGCACGCCGGAGACGTCGATGAAGGACAGCCTGGCCGCGTCGACCACCAGCCGGCCGCCGATCCGGCCGGCCTCGCGCAGCACGCGCGCCAGCGCGGGGCTGTTGGTGCAGTCGACCTCACCGGTGAGCGTGACGACCGGGTAGCCGGGCGCGGCACCGGCGGTGACGCGCAGCAGCCCGTCGGCGTACAGCACGCGTTGGGTCACCGGAGCCTCATCACTGGAGCGCGGGGTGTCGCCTTTGAGCACGTCGTCGCCCCCTGTCATCAGAGTCCGGTATGCCTCTCTCGCCTGGGTCGCCGATCGTCACGGCGGTTCGTGTAGACCCCAAGGGTAAGCGTGTACGAGAATACAGGAAAGTTTTTTCGCTATAAAATCTTCTCTGACAGTCCAGCCGGGTCCGGTACTCCGCCCGGGCCTACGGAGTGAGTCTCATGGCCAAGCCCGACGGCGATCAGTCTCGTTGGACCTTCCTCACCAACCACGCACGCGTGCTGCTGGAGATCGCCCGCAACCCCGAGGTGCGCGTCCGTGAGATCGCCGCGGCGATCGGGATCACCGAGCGGACGGCACAGGGCATCGTCACGGACCTCAAGGAGGCGGGGTACCTCGACCCCGTCCGGGTGGGCAGGCGCAACCACTACACCGTCAACGCCGGCCGGCGTTTCCGGCACCACACGGAGGCGGACGTGCCGGTGCAGGTGCTGATCGACATGTTCACCCACCGCGACCACGGCGGCGCCCCCTCCGGAGGGGGTCCCTCGACCGGCGCGCATGGGTGAAGGCCGCACGGGTGGCGCGGCGGATGGCCCGTGGGCGGGCGGGAGCCGGCCGGGTGGGTGGTGGCCGGGTGGGTGGTGGCCGGCGTGCTGGTCGCCCGTTCCGGTCGCGCGGCGCCCGCCCGCACGACGGCGGGCCGTACGGGCGGGGCGTGACCTCGGGAGGTGTCAGGCGGCGGTCGTGAAGCGGACCGGCATGTGCTTGATGCCGTTGATGAAGTCCGAGCGCATCCGCCTGACCGGCCCGGCGTGCTCGGCCGCCGGGAAGCGGCGCAGCAGCTCCCTGATCATGCAGGTGATCTGCAGCCGGGCCAGATTGGCGCCCAGGCAGAAGTGCGGGCCGCCGCCGCCGAACGTCACGTGGTCGTTGGGGTCGCGGCGGATGTCGAAGGTGTACGGGTCGGTGAAGACGGTCTCGTCGTGGTTGGCCGACATGTAGAACGTGACGACCTTCTCCCCCTCGGCGATCCGCCGGCCGTGCAGCTCGGTGTCGCGCGTGGCCGTGCGCCGGAAGTTGTGGATGGAGGACCCCCAGCGCAGGAACTCCTCGGTGGCGGTGTGCCACAGCTTCTCGTCGTCCAGGTGGGCGGCCAGCTCCCGGTAGCTGGCAGGATGCTCGATGAGGGCGTTCATGGCGTGCGCGATGAGGTTGCGGGTGGTCTCGTTGCCGGCGACGCAGAGGATCACGAAGAACGCGTCGATCTCCTCCCTGGTCAGCCGGTCGCCGTCGATCTCGGCCTGGACCAGGTTGGTGAGGATGTCGTCGCGGGGGTTCTTGCGCCGCTCGTCGACCAGGCCGTCGCAGTAGCCGAAGATCTCGGCGGCGGCGATCTCGCCGTCCTCGGGGGTGGTGCGGAAGTCGGGGTCCTGAAAGCCGACCATGCGGTTGGACCACTCGAAGATCTTCGCGTGGTCCTCCTCGGGGACGCCGACGAGGTCGCAGATCATCTGCAGCGGCAGGTACTCGGCGACGTCGGTGACGAACTCGACCTCGCCCCCCTTGTCGAGGACGGAGTCGGCGATGCGCTCGGCGCGGCGCCGCACCTGGTCCTTGAGCCGGGCGATGGTGCGCGGGGTGAAGCCGGCGCTGACCAGGCGGCGGTAGCGGGTCTGCTTGGGCGGGTCCATGTTGAGCAGCATGAGGCTGGCGACCTCGATGAACTCCGGCGTCTGGGTGCGGATGAAGGCCGTGCCGATCTCGGTGGACCAGGTGCGGGTGTCGCGACTGATCGCCTTGACGTCGTGGTAGCGGGTGACGGCCCAGAAGCCGGTGTCGTCGGGGACCTCGTGCCAGTGGACGGGGGCGTTGCGGCGGAGGTAGGCCAGCTGGTCGTGCGGCACTGCTTGTTCCCAGGCGTCCTCGAGCAGGTTGATCCGCATGGGTGCTCCCCTTTCGGCGCGAGTCGGGAGAGGGCGGGGGCCCGTTCTGGTGGTCCGTTCTGGTGTGCCGGGTCGTACGGGTGCGGGCGGACGGGGTGGGGTGGCGTCAGCCGTCGGGCAGGCCGAGCAGGTCGCGCAGGCTATCGACGACGGCCCGAGTCTCGACCGCCGGCGGGTCGAGCCGGTGCTGCACCGCGCAGCCGATCAGCACCCCGAGCACGGCTGTGGCCGTGTGCTCGGGCGAGCGCCGCAGGGGCACCCCCGCAGTGTCGGCCCAGTCGGCCAGCCCTTCGGCCAGCCGGGCGCGGATGCCGGCGTACCTGCGGGCGAGGGGCTCGCCGATCTCGGGATCGCGCGCGCCGTGCAGCCACAGCTCCATCTCCAGCAGGAGCCATGACGCACCGCGATCACCGTCGTCGCGGGTGAGCACCTCGAACAGGGCCGCCAGCCGCTCGTCGAGCTCGGTGACGTCCTCGAAACCGGACAGCAGCTCGGCGGCCGTCTGGTCCTTCCACACCTCCAGCAGGGCCAGCAGCAGACCCTCCTTGCCACCGAAGTGGTTGTAGAGGGCGCCGGTGGTGCGGCCGGCCGCCTCGGCCACGGCCTCGGCGGAGACGGCATGGAAGCCCTTGCGGGCGAACAGGTCGGCCGCCGCGTCGATCAGCCGGGCGCGCGTCTCGGCCCGCCGCTGGTCCTGCGTACGGGCCACGACCGCCTCCCGGCTGAATATCGGGTTCCCTACATATGTCTACGACTTGATATATCCCCCAACCGAGCGCTCGGTCAAGGAGTGGGACGACCAGTGCGTCAGGCGGCGCAGGCCGTACTCGACGGGCCCGTAGCGGTGGCGGCGCAGCCACAGGGCGCTCAGCGCCAGCAGCACGGCGTAGACGGCGACGGCCACCCCCATGACCGCGACGGGCGCCAGCCGCCCGCCGAGCGCCAGGCCGTACCCGGTGAAGACGAGGGCGATGAGCAGCGACTGGCCTAGGTAGTTGGAGGCGGCCATCCGGCCGGCGGGCGTCAGCGCGCGGGCCACGGCGGGGAAGCGGCGCACGACCCGCAGCAGGGTGGCGACGTAGGCGGCGGCCAGGAGCAGCGAGGTGAGGGTGTTCACGGCCATCCCCGCCGGCTCGGCGACGCCCCCGCGGGACAGGCTCCAGGCGTACAGGACGCCGCCGGGCAGACCGGCGCCGAAGCCGACGATCTGCACGCGGCGCAGCAGGCGCGTGCGCGAGCCGAGCCCCTCCAGCAGCCGTGTCCGGCCCGCCGCCAGCCCGAACAGGAACATGGCCAGCGCCGTCGGCCCCTGGAACAGCCAGACCATGCCCGCGACGGGCGGGTACAGGGCGAGCTGCAGCCGCAGGAAGTCCAGCGGCCCGCCGGTCGCCAGGTCGAGCACCCGGGCTGCCTCGGCGGGGTCGGGCGTCTCCGGCGGGACGGTGGCCGGGTGGAGCGCGGCCACCCCCGCCACCGCCAGCCCCAGCAGGGTGAGCGCGCCGATGATCGCCGCCCCGGTGATGACGGCCGTCCTCGGCCGCAGCCGGCGCAGGGCCAGCAGGGCCACGCCGAGCAGCGCGTACAGCGTGAGGATGTCGCCGACCCACAGCAGGAACCCGTGCGCGACGCCGATGAGGAACAGTCCCAGGCAACGGCGCAGGGTGCGCGCCCGCACGCTCGCCCCCGCGCGCTCGGCGGCCCGCATCTGGAGCGTGAAGGAGTAGCCGAACAGGAACGAGAAGATCACGTAGAACTTGGTGAGGACGAGGGCGGCGATCACGGACGCGACCGGCCCGTCCGTGATCGGCATGGCGCCGGACATGGCGTAGCCGGGGTCGGCGAGGAAGCCGATGTTGGCCACCAGGATGCCCGCCAGCGCGAACCCGCGCACCGCGTCCACCTCGTGGACCCGGCCGGCGGGGCCGGCGGGAGTGGGGAGCTGCGTCATGCCGCGACGCTAGGCCGGGCCCGACAGCCCCCGCATCGAACCTTGGTCGGCCGGATCCCCCACCAAAGACGCGCGCACCGGCTCCCGAGCCGGCACGAGCAGGAAGGGGCGCGCCGGGCGGCCGGGATCGTTGGGATCGGGACCGGGGTGCCGTACGGTGATCGGCATGTGGGTCCGCACGGGCGGCCACGGAGGAGATGCCGTCCGTGACGACGCGCTGGTCCCGCCTCCATATCACCGTGATAGGTGGCCTTTGACGACTAGCCGGATCCACCCCAGTCGATACTTTGACAGCACCCCCCACAAAGGAGTGCACATGTGGAGTAAGCGCATGGGCCTGGTCGGCGTCACCATCGTCGCCGCCTGCCTGGCCACCCCCCTCACCCCCGCGGTCGCCGCCCCCACTCCTCCCGGCGACGAGGCTCCACGCGAGGTGGTCGACGCCCTCCAGCGGGACCTCGGCCTCTCCGAGCAGCAGGCGGTCACGCGCCTGGCCAACGAGCAGCGCGCCGCGGCCACCGAGGCCCGGCTCAGCTCCTCGCTCGGCCCCACGTACGGCGGGTCCTGGCTCAACGCGGACGCCTCCGTGCTCATGGTGGCCACCACCGACCCGGCGGCCCGGGCCTCGATCGAGGCGCAGGGCGCGCAGCCCGTCCTGGTGCCGCGCTCGCTGGCGCAGCTCACCACCGTCAAGGACCAGCTCGACCGGGCCGCGACCGGCACCAAGGCCAACCTCTGGTACGTCGACGTGGTGACCAACTCCGTCGTCGTCGTCGCCGCCGACCAGCGGACCGGCGAGCGGCTGGCCGCCAAGGCGGGCGCCGAGCCCGGCGTCGTCAAGGTGCAGGTCAGCAACGAGACCCCGCAGCCGTTCATCAACATCGTCGGCGGCGCCCCGTACTACATCGGCTCCAGCCGGTGCAGCGTCGGCTTCTCGGTGACCCGCGGCAGCACCCCCGGCTTCGTCACCGCCGGGCACTGCGGCCGGACCGGGAGCAGGACCACGAACCCGACGGGCACCTTCCAGGGCTCCTCGTTCCCGGGCAACGACTACGCCTGGGTCGCCGCCCCCGGCAACACCGCGACGCCGTACGTGCGCGGCTCGGGCGGCGCGAACGTGACGGTGCGCGGCTCCACGCAGGCGTCGGTCGGCGCGTCCATCTGCCGCTCCGGCTCCACCACCGGCTGGCGCTGCGGCACCATCCAGCAGCACAACGCCACCGTGCGGTACGCGCAGGGCACGGTGACCGGCCTCACCCGCACCAGCGCGTGCGCGGAGCCGGGCGACTCGGGCGGCTCGTTCATCTCGGGCAGCCAGGCGCAGGGCACGACCTCCGGCGGGTCCGGCAACTGCTCGGTCGGCGGCACGACCTACCACCAGCCGGTCAACGAGGCCCTGGCGGCGTACGGGCTGACGCTCACGGTCGGCTAGCCCCCGGCGGGGCGTTCTCACGGATGACACGGCGTGCCCGGGTGATCTTCACCCGGGCACGCTTTCCCGTCGGTCACCCGCGGCCGGCGGACCGGCGTTCGCGGTAGGCGCGCTGGCGGCAGGCCGGGGAGCAGTACGCGCGGGGACGCCCCGAGGCGGGCCGTTCGACCGGCGCTCCGCACACCTGGCACACCGGAGATTCGTCACGGGTTTCGTAACGCTCTTGCTCCTCGGATCGCTGCCGGACGAGCACCTCGATGCCGTCGAGCAGCCGCGCCAGGCCGAACGAGAAGGAATCCTCGGGGTGGTCGTAGCCGCCCTCCTCCCACAGCCGGGTGAGCGTCGGATAGCGGCCGAACCGCTCGAACAGCGACTGGCGCGCCCCCCACCACTCCTCCTCGCTGACGCCGCTGCTGCGCTCGGCCTCGGCGGCCTCCACGAGCACGAGGGCCTCGGCGTCGACGAACCGGCCGACGAGCCCGACCACGGCGAGCACCTGCGAGGGGGTGAGGCCGGTCCCGGCGACGGCGCTCAGCATGTGCTCGAAGTGGGCGACGGCGTTGGGGCCGGGCACGTGGCGCACGCCGCGCGCCTCTGCCAGCCAGGGGTGGCGCCTGCGGACCTCCCAGCCCTGGCGCGCGCACGCCTCCAGCCGCTCCCGCCACCCGTCCCCGTCCCCGTCCCCGTCGTCGGGTTCGGGTTCGGCAGGCAGCTCGGCGAGCTCGGCGAGGACGGCGTCGCGCATGAGGTCGACGAGCTGGTCGCGGCCGGGCACGTGCCGGTAGAGCGACATGGTGGTGAACCCGAGCCGGTCGGCCACCTTGCGCATGGACAGCCCGGCCAGCCCCTCGGCGTCGGCCAGCTCGACGGCCGCGCGCACGATCCGGTCCAGGTCGAGACCCTGCCTGCCGCCCCGGTCCCGGCCGTCGTCCGCGTCCCGCCACAGGAGCTCCACGCCCCGCCGGGGATCTTCCGACTTGCCTCGCGCCATCATGTTTATGGTATACACCTTGTGTACGCCATAAACATCACTGTGGGAGGACCCGTTCATGACTGAGATCTTCGTGGCCCCCGGCGGGGACGACTCCGGCCCGGGCACGCGCGAGCGGCCGTTCGCCACGCCGGACCGCGCCCGCCGAGCGGCCCGCGCGGCCACGGGTGACGTGCTCGTCCAGCTCCGCGCCGGCACGTACACGCTGGCCGAGCCGCTGGAGCTCACCGAGGCCGACTCCGGGCGCGACGGTCACCGGGTCGTCTACCAGGCCCACGGGTACGGCACCCCGGACCAGGAGGAGGTGGTCCTGAGCGGCG
This sequence comes from Nonomuraea sp. NPDC050733, assembly GCF_040654215.1. Classification (NCBI taxonomy): domain Bacteria; kingdom Bacillati; phylum Actinomycetota; class Actinomycetes; order Streptosporangiales; family Streptosporangiaceae; genus Nonomuraea; species Nonomuraea sp. NPDC050733. Next base: position 36,236 of record NZ_JBFAHO010000009.1, read on the forward strand.
GGCGCCGCGTGACCGTACGGGAGGAGCCCGGCGGCGTGTGGGCGGCCGGCGTCGGCGACCTGGAGCCGCGCCAGCTCTACGCCGCGGGCCGCCGGGCCGAGCGCGCCTCGATCGACGGCCTGCCCGGCGCGGCCGCCATGACCGGCACCGGCTACACCACCGACAGCCCCGAGCCGCTGCGCTGGAGCAGCCCGGGAGACGTGGAGTTCGTCCACCGGGGCGTCTACCCGTGGACCGAGGCCCGCTGCGGGGTCGCCGAAGTCACCGCCGAGGACGGCACGACTATCGTCACCATGGCGCAGCCCGCCTTCGGCCGCGCCCTTGAGCTGTACAACTCCACCTGGCAGGGCCAGACCTCGCGCGGCCCCGGCCTGCCCACCCGGATCGAGAACGACGCGGCGTTCCTCACGCTCCCCGGCACGTTCGCGCTGGATCGCTCACGGCCCGGCGAGCACGTCGTCCGCTACCTGCCCCGGCCGGGCGAGCGGCCCGAGGACGTGGTCGTCCCCGCGCTGGAGACGCTGCTGCGGATCACCGGAGCGCGGGACGTGTCGCTGCGCGGGCTGACGTTCGCCGACGCCACCTGGTCGCGCCCCGGCGGGCCGGAGGGGTTCCTGCACTACCACGGCAGCGGCTTCTACGAGGGCGGGCCGATCGACACGGTGTCGCTGGGCGAGGAGGTCGGCTCGGTGACGGTGCCCCGCGCGTCCGCCACGATCCCGGCGTGCGTGGTGCTCGACGGCGCCTCACGGGTGACGGTCGAGGACTGCCGCTTCACCCGGCTCGGCGCCACCGGCCTCGGCCTGTACGACGGGGCGGACGTCACGGTGCGCGGCTGCGACTTCGACACGCTGGCCGCCGGGGCCGTCACGGTGACGCGGACCCGGGACGCGCTGGTCGAGGACAACTGGATCCACCACGTCGGCCTCGACTTCCCCGGCTCCCCCGGCATCGCCCTGCTGGGCACCACGGGGTGCGCGGTCGCCCGCAACCACGTCGCCGAGGTCCCGCACTGCGGCATCGTCGCCGGGCCCGGCCGCGGCACCCGGATCGTGGGCAACCTCACCACCGGCACGATGAGCGTGCTGGCCGACGGGGGCGGCGTCTACCTGTCGGGCCCCCAGGGCGACTCGGCCGAGAGCGGCGCGGTGGTCCGGGGCAACGTCATCTCGGACACGCGCACGCCGTACAACTTCGGGCTGTACGCCGACTACGGGGCGGCGTGGGTCACTCTCGAGGACAACGTGGTGGAGCGGGCCGACACCACGGCCATCCTGTACGTGTCGCCGCCGCTGGAGCACGTCGTGTACCGGGGCAACTTCTGGGACGCCGACCCGCTCGGCGCCGACGCGCCGCCGCCGGGGGTGACGTACGAGGGCAACACCACGCTCGCCGACGAGGCGGAGCTGCTGGCCGCCACGGCGGCGATCCGCTCCCGCGCCGGTCTCCTGCGCCCCCGCCCCGGCATGCGGCCGGCCTCCCCGGCCGAGACGGCCCCGGCCTCCTGAACGGCGGGCGGCAGGGTCGGCCCTGAGGTCACAAGGTGGTCTGCAGGACCGGACGGCCGAGGACGCCCGGGTCGGCCGTGAACACCGACCCGGCCGCGGGCTGCTCCGTCCGGTCCACGCCCCGGGCGGAGCTGGTGACGAACAGCCGGTCCAGCCCCTCCCCGCCGAACGTCACCGCCGTCACCTGACTCACCGGCAGCGCCACGACCGCCTCCAGCGTCCCGTCGGGACCGTAGCGGTGGACGGCGCCGCCGCCCCACAGCGCCACCCACACCCCGCCCTCGGCGTCCACGGTCAGCCCGTCGGGGGCGCCCCGCTCGGGGTCCACGGACACGAACGGCCGCCGCTCCCACAGGCCCCGTCCCGGCTCGTAGTCGAACACGTCCACCCGCCCGGTCGGGGTGTCGGCGTAGTAGGCGAGCGACCCGTCCGGGCTGAAGTCGAACCCGTTGGAGATCGTCACCCCCGGCACCACCACGCGCAGCGTCCCGTCCGGCTCGGCCACGTACAGGTCACCGGCTCCCGGCGTCTCGTCGTAGGCCATGGTGCCGATGTAGAAACGGCCGTCGGGGTCGCAGCCGCCGTCGTTCATGCGGATGCCCGGATCGCTCCACGCCTCCCCCAGCGAGCGCAGCGGCGCGTCCAGGTCGTCGGCGTCGGCCAGCATGAGCTCCCGCTCGGCCGCCACCACGTAGCCGCCGGCGGCGCGCGGCCGGAGGGCCGCCGCCACGTTTCGGGCGTGGCGGCGGCGCACGGTCCCGTCCGCGTCGAGCTGGAGCACGTCGCCGGCCAGCATGTCCACCCAGCGCAGGCCGCCCCAGCGGGCGCACCACACGGGTCCCTCGGCGTGCTCGGCGACGGGCTCCGTCACCGGCTCGGCGGTGATCGTCATCGCGTGCTCCTCTCAGAGCGGCTGTGCCTTCCGGCGGGCCGCCGACGGGGCCGCCCACCGGCACACTGCCACGTACGCGCCCCGGATCACCTCAGGCCGGGCGCCCGTGTCCGCGTTTCCTCCGGAACGCCCGCCCGCGACCGCGGGGTGAACGTGGCCAGCACGAGGAGGAGCGCGCTCTGGGCGAGCATGCCCGGCGCGAGCGGCGGCGTCGGCCCCACGGTCTTCGACAGGGCGTACCACCACTGGGTGAGCGGGCCGAGCGTGTCCCACGTGTCCGCGTACCGCTGGTCGAGCGGGCCCGCGGCGAAGTTCGCGGACACGTGCGCGTACACGCCGAACATCGAGGCCAGCAGGACGGCCACAGCGATCACACGGACGACGGCCGCCCCGCGCGGCGAGCGGCCGAGGGCGCACACGACGAGCGCGACCACGAGCACCGCCAGGGCGGCCCAGGGGACGAGCTGCTGCGTCGTCTGCCAGTGGCGCTCGGCCGCCAGCTCGAAGGCGGCGCCCATGACGCTGATCGCGGCCACTCCGAGCAGGCCCTGGCGCAGGGTGAGGGTCATGGCGTCAACGCCGACACGATCTTGTTCACGGTGTCCTCGCCGGGGTTGTACTTGGCGAGGTTCCGCCGCAGCGAGGTCAGGTCGGCGTCGTCGGCCGCGTACGGGCGGTACTCGACCACCTCCCTGGCCCACCGCTCGGCGTTGCCGACACCGGCGGCCGTGAGGGCAGCGGCGATCTGCGACTCGTCGGCGGTGTTCGCCGAGACCCTGGCCCCTGCGGCGGTGGCGGCGGTGGCGGCGCCGATGGCCGGCGACGCGGGCTCTCCGGTCGGGCCGGCCGACGAGCAGGCCGTCAACGAGAGAGCCGCGGCGAGCGCCGCCAGCCCGAGCTTGATCTTCATGGCTGTCATGTGAGCCCATCCGGTGCGGGGTTCGTGCGTTGAACCCCACGTTCTCCGGTTTGTCTCAAAGGTTTCTCGCGGGTTCATGAAGATCTGCTGAGAATGCGCGCCGGAACCGTCCCGGATCGTCGCTCGTTGTCCCGGTACACCGAGCGACGCCGGAGGAGGAACATGGGCTGGCACTTCAGCAAGTTGATCAAGGTGGGGCCGTTCCGGGTCAACCTGTCGCGGCACGGCGTGAGCCACAGCTTCGGCGGGCGGCGCTTCCACGTGACGAGCACGCCCGACGGCCGGCGGCACGTGTCGGTACGACTGCCGGGCGGCTTCCATCTGGGCAAGTCGTTCGGCGGTCGCCGCTACGGCGGCCATTACTAAACCCGATATATCTCGCTTTTCCGGGGTAGCTGATCGCCGTTCCGAACCGATGGAGGAAAGCGATGGGCTGGAGCTACCGGAAGTCGATCAACGTCGGGCCGCTGCGGCTGAACCTGTCCCGTGGCGGCGTCGGGCACAGCTGGGGCAACCGGCTGTTCAGGGTCACCAAGACCGCCGACGGGCGTAAGACGCTGTCGGTCAACCTGCCGGGCGGGTTCCACTGGCGCAAGACGCTGAGCAGCCGCACGAGAGACTGAGGCGCGCTCGCCCCGGACGGACATCGCGCAGGGCCGGGGCGCCGCCGGACACCGGCGGCGCCCCGGTAGCGGAAGTGTGTGGGCATGTGCCGTGCTTCGATCGTGCGGGTTCAGGCCGGGGGGATGTTGTGGACGCGGCCGAGCAGGTTGTCCGGGTCCCAGTCCCTCTTGACCCGGCGCAGGCGGGCGTGGTCGGCGGGGGTGTAGGCGTCGCGGGTCCGTGCGGGATCGGTGAGGAAGTTCAGGAAGGAGCCACCGGTGGCGTACGGGCGCAGGGCGCCGGCCAGGTCACACACCGCCTCACCGGCGGCGTCCGCCGGGAGGCTCCCGGCCGGGATCGCGTCCGGGGCCGCGGCTGTGCCCGGCCGGGCGCCCAGGACCGCGGTCGCGATCACCGAGAACGGCACGTCGCGATGCCCCACCGGCCCCGCGTCCGGCTCCGGCCTGGCCATGGCGCCGCCCCAGTGCCGTACCTCGACGGCTGTCAGCGCCGGCTCGGCCGCCGATCCATCGGACGTTGCCTCGCCGGCGGCTCGCGTCACCGCGCGGACGGCGCCGTCCGGGAGCTCGGGCAGCAGCTCCAGGTGCTGCCGGACCGCCATGGGCGCCGGCTCCGGACCGCCGAACGCCGTCGCCGCCTCCCCGAACGTCATCGCCCCGAACCCGCCCCCGAGCACGGGCCCGGCGGCTTCCAGCAGCGGGGCCAGCGCCTGCCGCCCCCGCTCGGCGTCGCCCGCGTAGAAGCCTCGCACGGCCAGCATCCACCGCGCCGGGCCGCCCGGCTCGTCACCTTGGCCGCCCGGCATGCGCATGAGGATGACGGAGGTGTTCAGCTCGTCGGGCTCGGCCGGGGCCCACTCGCGGTAACGGGCCAGCGTGGCCGCGGCCCGCTCGACGGGGTGCAGCGTCATCCCCGCGTAGACCTCGGCCACCGGGAACAGGCGGAACTCCAGCTCCGTCACGACTCCGAAGTTGCCGCCGCCGCCGCGCAACGCCCAGAACAGCTCGGGGTGCTCTTCCCCGCCGGCCGTGACCGGCTCCCCCGCGGCGGTCACGAGCTCGGCCCGGGTCAGGGCGTCGGCCGCGTAGCCGTACCGGCGGGACAGCCAGCCCGTTCCGCCGCCCAGCGTGTAACCGGTCACGCCGATGCCCGGGGTGCCCGACAGGGGCGCGAGGCCGTACGGCGCCGCGGCGGCGATCACGTCGGACCAGCGGGCCCCCGCGCCGGCCCGCGCGGTCCGGCGGCCGGGATCGACCCGCACGCCGCCCAACCGCCCGGTCCTGAGCAACAGGCCACCGTCGGCGGGGACGTGGGTGCCGTGGCCGGTGGCCTGGACGGTCAGGGGCAGGCCGTGCTCACGGGCCACCAGGACCGCGGCCCGCACGTCGTCCGGGTGCGCGGCCTCGGCGACGATGGCGGGCCGAGGGTCGATCGTGAGATTCCAGGCGGGCCGGTGGGCGTCGTACCCGGGCTCGCCCGGCAGATGCAGCCGATCGCCGAACGAGGCGCGCAGCCGCCGAACAGCATCACCGAACCCGGCCCGGCCATCACCCACCCCAGCCGCACCCGCACGAGACGCACCCATTCCTTCCATGGGCGGGGTGGGCACGCCGGGACCGGACACTCCTTCCGTCGGCACGGTGGGCGCGCCGGAGCCGGCCGCCGCACCCGTGGACACGCCAGCATCGATGACATTTCGCGAAGACGAGGACATAGCGCCGATCTTCGCCCTCCACCCCCTCCATGGTCGTCCTGCGGGCGAAGACACCTCCGGCTACCTGGTCCGACGTACGAGCCGGCCCCATACAACCCTGGGAGTACATCCCAGATCAGACCTGGAGACGACGAGATCTCCGGCCCGACCCCCTACTGTTCTGGCATGAAGTTCGCGCGCATGCCCGACCTGGCGCTCGCGCTGGTGGTGGCCGTCCTGCTGGAGGCGGGCGCGCTGGCGGCCCCCGGCACGGCTCCCCTCGCCCATGTGGCCGTCCTGGCCGGTTCGCTGGGGCTGGTCGCCTGGCGGACGGCGCCGCTGGTCGCGCTCACCATGGCCACGGTCTTCATGCTGGTCTACGTCGTGAGCTCCCATCCCGGGCCGGCGGCGGCGTTCCCGGTGCTGGTGACGGTGTTCGGCGCGGTCAGGGGCGGTCACCGGCTGGCCGCCGCGGCGAGCGCGGTCGCGTTCCTGGGCTGCGGGCTCGCGGTCGGCCTCGCCGAGGCGGCGGGGCAGCCGGCCCAGCCCCTGGTGGAGCGCACGATCCTGCTGGTCGGCTGGTTCCTGGCGGCGGCGGTGGCGGCCAGCGCGAGCCGGGGCTGGCGGGCGTATCTCGATGAGGCCGAGCGCAGGGCCGCCGAGGCGGAGCGCACCCGTGAGGAGGCGGCGCTGCGGCGGGCCGGCGAGGAGCGGCTGCGCATCGCCAGGGAGCTGCACGACTCTCTCACCCACAGCATCTCCATCATCAAGGTGCAGGCGGGAGTGGCCGTCCACCTGGCGCGCAAGCGCGGCGAGGAGGTGCCCGAGGCCCTGCTGGCGATCCAGGAGGCGAGCCGCGAGGCGATGCGCGAGCTGCGCGCGACGTTGGAGGTGCTGCGCGACTCCGCCGACGATCCCCCGGCCACGGGTCTCGACCGGCTCGACGACCTGGTGGGCCGCGCCCGCGCCGCCGGCCTGCCCACGACCGTGACGATCGAGGGTGACCGGCGCCCCCTGCCGGCCGAGGCCGACCGGGCGGCGTACCGCATCGTCCAGGAGGCGCTGACCAACATCGCGCGCCACGCGGGCCCGGCGTCGGCCTCTGTGTGTCTCCGCTACGCCGGCGACGCGCTGCTCGTCCAGGTGGACGACGACGGGCGAGGCTCTCCCGACGAGGCCCCGGTGCCGGGAGTGGGGCTACGCGGCATGCGCGAGCGGGTCACCGCCCTCGGCGGCCACCTCCGCGCCGAGCCCCGCCCGGGCGGCGGTTTCACCGTCCAGGCCCACCTCCCCCTCCCTCCAGGCCCCCTCTCCGGCCCCCGCGCACCGCGCACACCAGACGCCGCCGTCGCCCGCCCCACGCGGTCCGACGAGCCGCCACGCGCTTCGCCCTCAGAAGCTCCCACCCCGGACGAACAGCCCTCCGGCGAGGAAGTCGCGGCCGGCACTCCCATCGGAGACGCGTCATGATCCGGGTGCTGCTCGCCGACGACCAGGCGCTCATCCGGGCCGGCTTCAGCGCCCTGCTCAACGCCGAGGACGACATCGAGGTGGTGGCCGAGGCGGCGAACGGTGAGCAGGCGGTGGCCCTGGCGCTGGAGCACCGGCCCGACGTGGCGCTCGTGGACGTGCAGATGCCGGTGATGGACGGCATCGAGGCGACCCGGCGGATCGCCGCCGACGACCGGCTGGGCGACGTGCACGTGGTGATCCTCACCAACTACGGCCTGGACCAGTACGTCTTCGACGCCCTGCGCGCCGGCGCGGGCGGCTTCCTGGTGAAGGACACGGAGCCCGCCGACCTGCTCCAGGGCGTACGGATCGCCGCGCGGGGGGACGCGCTCCTGTCGCCCTCGATCACCAGACGCCTGATCTCGGAGTACGTCGCCCACCGCCCCGAGCCCGCGCCCACCGGCCTGGAGGTGCTGACGAACCGGGAACGCGAGGTGACGGCCCTGGTGGCTCGCGGCCTGTCCAACGACGAGATCGCGGCCCACATGGTGATCAGCCCGACCACGGCCAAGACACACGTCAGCCGCGCCATGACCAAGCTCCACGCCCGCGACCGCGCCCAGCTCGTCGTCCTGGCCTACGAGACCGGCCTGGTGACCCCCCGCCCCCGGTGACGAACGGCCCTGCCCGTCGCCGACCGGTGCCCCGCCGAACCGTGCCCCGCCGAACCGTGCCCAGCCAGACGGTGCCCAGCCGGACGGTGCCCAGCCGGACCGTGGTCAGCCGGGTGTGCCCACGTGCTGGTCCAGGAAGGTGAGGAGCGTGCGGGTGAGGGCCACCCGGTGGTCCGACAGGGCGTGGTCGGTCGGGAAGACGTGATCCTCCAGAGCCACGGACGGCTCGGCGCGGTAGGCGGCGGCGACCGGGTCGTGGTGGACGGGGTGCGGAGCAACGGGGTCGCGGCCGGCGCCGATCAGCAGCACGGGACGACCGGCGAGCCGCGGCGCCAGCCCGGCGAGCCGCCATTCCTCCCCCGCTTCCTCCATCTCCGCCACCAGCGCCTCGCCACTGGTGCCGCGCAGCGGGAGCAGCTCGCCGTCGAACGCCTCCACGTACCCCGCCCGCGCCCCCGGGTCCCGGCGCGACAGCGCGCCGGCCGCGCCGAAGTCGAACGCCGCCCACGAGGCGACCGCGAGGACCGACGGATCGGCCGCGGCGGTCATCAGCGCGGTGAACCCGCCCGCGCTGTGCCCGGCGACCACCACCCGCGACGGGTCCAGCCGGTGAGCCGCCACGAGCCCGGGGTCGCGCAGGGCGGTGACGGCGGCGGAGGCGTCCTCCAGCACGTGCTCCCACGACCACGTGCCGCCCATGCCCCACGAACCGCGGTAGTGGAACACCAGCGTCGCGTATCCGGCGCGGCGCAGCGCCTGGGCCACGTCGAAGTTGCGCTCCATGCCCGGGAACCCGTGCAGCAGCAGCACGACCGGGTGCGGGCCCGGGCCGGCGGGCACGTGCAGCACGCCGAGGAGCGTCTCGCCGCCGCTGGTGAAGGTGACGCCGGGTGTCGTGGCGGGCGGCGTGACGTCGGCGGGCGGATCGGTGACAAGGGGGTTCGCCGTCATGTGCGTACGTCTCCAAGAGATCGAACCGATCGGTACGAGGTTGCACGTTAACAGGACATCGAACCGATCGGTACCATCAGGGGCATGCCAGTCGACAAAGGCGTCACTCTGGACCCGGCGCGCACGCGCGAGCAGATCCTGCGGGTGGCGGGCGAGGTGCTGTACGAGCAGGGACTCGACGGGATCGGCGTCGCGGGGCTGTGCGCCCGCGCGGGTGTGTCGAAGGAGACGCTGTACCGCCACTTCGGCTCCAAGGACGGGCTGGTCCGGGCCGTGCTGGAAGCGCGCAGCGACCGGATCGCGCGCTGGCTGCGCGGGGCCGCCGAGGACGCGGGGCAGGAGCCCGCGGCGCAGCTCGCCGCCGTGTTCGACGCGCTCGCCCGGTGGTACGAGGAGCCGGGGTTCCGCGGGTGCGCGATCATGAACGCCGCCGCGCAGCACCACGAGGGCGCCGCACCGGCCGTAGCGGCCCGCCACCTGGACCGTCACCTTGAGCTGCTGTCCGGCATCGCCGGCCGGGCCGGAGCCGCCGATCCGGACACACTGGCGCGGCAGTTCCTCCTGCTGATGGAGGGCGCCGCCGTGGTGGCCGACCACCACGGCGTGGCCGGCACGGGCGAGCAGGCCAGGCGGGCGGCCCTCACCCTCCTCCACGCGGCCACCGCCCAGCGCGACACCTGAGCGCCGACGGCACCGCGGTAGGCCGCCCCGTACCCCGCCTGCCCCATATCCTTAGGCCGTACGGAGATCTCGGGGCGACGAAGGGCCAGGTGGGGCGGCGTGGTGGTGTTCGCCGGGCAGGGCGACGCGCGGCGGTCCATGGCACTGCTCTGGCGCGACACCGGCACAGCCCGCAGCGAAGGGAGCGCGGGCACCCCAAGCGGCGCAGACAGCGCGGGTGGCGGGGGCGGCGTCGAAAGGGTGGTGAGGAGCCGCGGGCCCCGGGAGGAGCGGGGCAGGCCGGGGCCCAAGCCGGGGCTGAGCGTCGGCATGATCGTGGCCGCTGCGATCGAGGTGGCGGACGCCGAGGGGATGGCGGCGCTGTCCATGCGCGCCGTCGGTGAGCGCCTGGGCCGCACCGCCATGGCCCTCTACACGTACGTGCCGAGCAAGGGCGAACTGCTCGACCTCATGTACGACCAGGCCCTCGCCGAGCTGCCGACCGGTTACGACTCCGGCGCGGGCCGGCGGGCGGCCGTGACCGCGTGGGCGGGTGACGTCCTCGCGCTGTACCTGCGCCACCCGTGGATGCTCCAGGTGTCGCAGGCCCGGCCGGTGCTGGGTCCGAACGAGTACACGATGCTGGAGACGCTGCTGCGGATCCTGCGCGAGAGCGGGCTCGGCCGCGGCCGGGCGCGCCGGGTGGTGGGGACGTTGTTCGCCTTCGTCCGCGGGGCGGCCGGAACGATCGCCGAGGCGCGACAGGCCGAGGCCGCGACCGGGGTGACGGACGAGCGGTGGTGGCGCGACCGGGCGGGCCTGCTGGCGGAGGTGGCGCCGGACTTCGCCGAGCGGTTCCCTGCGGTGGCGTGGCTGGAAAGCGAGCCCCCGGCGCGCCCCCCGGACGAACGGCTCCCGGACCAACGGCTCCCGGACGAGCGCCCGCCGGATGAGCGGGCGCCCGGCGAGCGGTCGGCCGCCGAGCCGGGCTCGTACCTGGAGGGCGAGGCCCGCGCGATGTTCGACAGCGGCCTGGCCCTCATCCTCGCCGGCCTCGAAGCCGCCTGACCCCGCCCGGCCGCATCGACGGGGCGTGGCGGCGGACCTCCGCAGGGGGCGGGCGTCAGTCCGGGCGGCAGCGCGGGCGTCAGTAGGGGACGTAGGCGAACCATCGGCCCGGCCTGACGTCCTCCAGCGGTCGCCTGTCCCATGCCAGGAGGAACGGCGCCGGGACCCGGCTCCCCCTGGCCACGGCGATCACCCGCTGCCCCGCCGCCTCCGCGTCGCGCACCGCCGCGGGGTCGTCGTCCTGCTGCGGCCAGTCCAGGACGGTGTGCCCCGCGCAGCCCGCCCGATAGGCGATCATCACCGCGTTCTCGCCGTACACCAGGCACGGCCCGTGCAGGCCCAGCGCCCCCAGCGCCCGGGCGGCCCGTACGTCGGCCTCCCGCCGGGACAGCCGCGGCGCCACCACCTTCTCCAAGGTGACGCCCTGCAGCACGCAGTGCGTGAGGAGCCCCGCGGCCAGCAGGCAGGCGCCCGCCCGGCGCGGCACCCCGCCCCGTCTGCCGTCCAGCGGCGCGAGGAGGCCGTGGGCGATCGGGAGGGCCAGCAGCGCGTACGTGGGCAGCAGGAAGCGGGGCGCGGCGTACCCGACCAGGAACAGGTACGGCACGGCCAGCGACACCCCCGTCACGGCCGGCACCACGGCCTCGGCCAGGAGGCCGCGGCGCCGGGCCGCGTACAGGCCCAGCGCGACGAGGGCCGGGATCGCGCACCACCACAGCACCCAGGACGGCACGGCCGCGCCGCAGTGGGCGGGCGGGCGGCAGAGGAGGGGGCCGTTCAGCGCCCGGGCGTGCTCGTACAGCGAGAAGTGCAGTCCTGTCTCGTTCGCCGCTCCGGCGGCCGCCCAGCGCGCGGCCGGCCCGCCGAACCGCACGTACGCCTCGGCGATCCACTCCGCCCATCCGGCGGCGAATCCGGCGGCGAGGGCGAGCGCGACCCTGACCCGCCGCCACCCCGGGACGGCGAGCGCCAGGCCGAGCGGGAGGACGAGCCAGATGCTGTCGGGAGGACGCAGCAGGGCCACCGCCGCCACGCACAGCGCCAGGCCGGCCACGCAACGGCGCCCGCCGCCCGGCCGGACGCAGCGCAGGAAGTACCCGGTGGCGCCCACCGCGCCGAACGCCACCCACATGTTCGGCATCGCCTGGCCGCCGTAGAACAGCGCCATCCACAGCGACGCGAACAGCAGCGCCGCCATGGGCACCGCCGCCCCCGGGCGCAGCCGCAGCCAGGTCGCGAACGACGCGTACAGCGCCACGGCCGACAGCACGGACAGGTACACCCGCAGAGCCTCCGTCGAGGAGGTCGCCAGCACCACCGGCGCGACGAGCAGGGTGATGCCGCGGGCGCGCGGCGCGATGAACTCGGTCGCCGGCACGCGGGGATCGACCTGGCTGACATAGACCACCTCGTCCCAGCCCAGCCCCATGCCGGGGCCGACCGCGACGAGCTGGACGATCCCGTAACCGGCGGCCACCAGCACCAGCAGCGCCCGACCGGGGTCGGCCCGCAGCCACGACAGCGTCGACGCTCTTGCTCCCATGGGCCCTTCCTAGCGCCGGCCCCGCCCCGGGGACGGGCCCGGCGTCGAGACTTGCCCGAAGGGATGCACGGCCATGACGCTGTTCCGGGGGAGACGCTGTTCCGGGGAACGGTCCTTCCCTCCGCGCCATGTCCCGGCCCGCTGTCCAGCGTGGACGGTCTAGCGTGGACAGGGGGGCTCGCGGCGTCATGGGGACGGCGCCGTTCCGTGCCGTACCGGGGGGAACACCATGGACGCCTCCAACACCGAAGCCACCGGCGACATCCGCGCAGGGGACGCGGAGCGGCTCGCGGAGCGGCTGTTCGAGGACACGCTCGGAGCCCTGGAGCTGTTCGCCGTTTACCTGGGCGCCGAGCTGGGGCTCTACCACGCGCTGCACGAGCACGGCCCGCTGACGGCCGCCGAGCTGAGCGGGCGCGCCGGGACCGCGCTCCGCTACACCGCCGAGTGGCTGGAGCAGCAGGCCGTCGCCGGGCTGGTCGAGACCGACGCGGGCGCGCCAGCCGAGGAGCGCCGCTACCGGCTGCCGCCCGGGCACGCCCGCGTGCTGGTGGACGCCGACGACCCCGCGCACGTGGCGCCGTTCGCGCACTTGCTGGCCGGGATCGGCGGCGTCATCTCGGACGTGGCCCAGGCGTACCGCACGGGGGCGGGCGTGCCGTACGAGTCGTACGGGCGGGCGTTCCGGCACGGGCAGGGCCACATCAACCGGCCGGTGTTCACCCACGAGCTGCCGAACGCCTGGCTGGCCGCCATGCCGGACGTCGCCGCCCGCCTGCGCGAGACGCCGCGCCCCCGCGTCGCCGACGTGGGGTGCGGGCAGGGCTGGTCCACGCTCGCGATCGCCCGCGCGTTCCCCGGCGCCTGCGTGGACGGGCTGGACGCCGACGCCTCCTCCATCGCCGACGCCCGCGCCGAGGCCGAGCGCGCGGGGCTGGGCGACCGGATCAGGTTGGAGCAGGCGGACGCGTGCCGGCTCGCCGCCGCGGGCCCGTACGACCTGGTGATGATCCTGGAGGTGCTGCACGACCTGCCCCGCCCCGTGGAGGCGCTGCGCTCGGCGCGGGCCGCGCTGACGCCGGGCGGGACCGTGCTGGTGGTGGACGAGCGGGTCGCTGACCGCTTCACCGCGCCCGGCGACAAGGTCGAGCGGATGATGTACGGCTGGAGCGTCACGCACTGCCTGCCGACGCAGCTCGTCGAGTACCCCTCGGCCGCCACGGGCACTGTCATGCGCGCGGACACGGTCCGCCGGTACGCGGCGGAGGCCGGGTTCGGCAGCTGTTCGGTACTGCCGGTGGAGAACGACTTCTTCCGCCTGTACCGGCTGGATCCCTGACCGATTGATTAGACGCGACGTTGCGTCTAGTCTACGGGTGTCATCACCCATCTCCGAGGGGACACCCATGCACCATTCCCTGCGTCACGGTCCCGAGGCCCGCCAGGTCGCGCCGTCGCGCGCGCCGCGCGGCGGCGTGCTCGCGCCGGCGTTCCTGGCATTCACCTTCTGGGCCGTCATGGCCGGCACGACCGCGCCCACCCCGCTCTATCCCTTGTACGGGCAGGCGTTCGGCTTCTCGCCGTTCACCGTGACCGTCGTGTTCGCCGTGTACGCGTGCGGCGTCGTGGCCGGCCTGCTGCTGTTCGGGCGGGTCTCGGACCAGATCGGGCGGCGGCCGGTCCTCATGGCCGCATGCGTCCTGGCGACCGTCGCCGCCGCCGCCTTCCTGGTGGCCGGTGACGTCATGACCATGCTTGCCGCCCGGATGATCTCGGGGCTGTCCGCGGCCCTGGTCACCGGGGCCGCCACGGCCGCCCTGGCCGAGGCCATGCCGCCCGGCGGCCGGGTGCGCGCGGCCACCGTCGTGCTGTTCGCCAACATGGGCGGCCTGGCCGGAGGCACCCTGCTCGCCGGGATCCTGGCCGACGTGGCGCCCGCGCCGCTGCGCACGCCGTGGGCGGTCCTCGGCGCGCTGGCGCTCGCCGCGCTCGCCGGCGTCGCGTTCGTGCCGGAGACCGCGCCCCACCGCTCGCGGCTGTCGCTGCGCCTCCAGCGCCCGCACGTGCCGGGCGAGATCCGCGGCGACTTCCTGCGGTCGGCGATGGCCGCCGGGGCGGGGTTCGCGGTGCTGGGCGTGCTGACCGCTGTGACCGGTCTGTTCCTGTCCGGGGTGCTGCGGCTGCCGAGCCACACGCTGACGGGCATGGTGGTCTTCACCGCGTTCCTGTGCACCGCCGCGGGCCAGCTCCTCAACCGCGCCGTACGGGCGGGCGGCGCGCTCGTCCTGGCCTGCGCCGGGCTGGTCGCCGGCGCCGGGCTGATCGCCCTGGCCATGGCCGCCGAATCGCTGGCGGCGCTGCTGGCCGGCGCCGCGGTGAACGGCCTCGCCACCGGCATGGCCCTCGGGTACGGCGTCACCGTCATCACCACGCGCGCCGCGCCGGACCACCGGGGGGCCTCGGTGTCGACGTTCTTCGTGATTCTCTACTCCATGCTGGCCGTGCCGGCCGTGGGGGTCGGCGTGATGATCCGGTTGACGGGCCTGCGTCCGGCCGGTGAGATCTTCAGCGCGGCGGTCGCCGCGCTGGCGCTGGGTGTCCTGCTGAGCCTGCTGGGCACGCGGGGGACGGCCCGCCGGTCGTGAGTGCGGCTGGAGCCGTGACGCGGCCGGGGACTGGGCTGCGGCAGGGGATAGTCCGTGCGTGGCGGGCCATGCGCGGCCGGGCGGACTTGGCGGGCGGGCGTGCCACAATCGGGCTGCCGCTGCCCCGCAGCGTTCGGTCGTCCGTAGGCTGGACGTGCTCGTTCGTCGCAGGCTGTTCGTGATCGTGAAGGAGGAGCGGACATCGCCGCCGACCAGGACACCGAGACCGCCCCGCGGCGGGGCGCCGTCGTCAGCCGTACGGGGCCCAAGCGCAGCGAGAGCATCCGGCTGGCCGTGCTGAACGCGGCCGACGATCTCCTCGTCGAGCGCGGCTTCACCGCGGTCACCATGGAGGGCATCGCCGCCCGCGCCGGGGTGGCGAAGCAGACGATCTACCGCTGGTGGAAGTCGAAGGTCGACATCCTGCTCGACACGCTCGCCGCCGACGCCGTGGAGGCGCTCGCCTGGCGCCCCGGCACCGCTTCGTCGGCGGAGGAGGAGTTGCGGGAGCAGCTCGGCCGCGTGGTGGCGTTCTTCCGGGAGCCGGCCGGTCAGGTGCTGCTGGCACTCGTCGGCCACGCCCAGCTCGACCCGGAGACGGCCGCCAAGCTCCGCGACGGCTTCCTGCGCGAGCAGCGCGAACGCGATCTGGCGGGACTCGGCGCCCTGCTCGCCCGGCACGCGGGCCACCCGGTGGAGGATCGCCTCACCGCCGGTCTGCTGGACGTGGCCCTCGGGCCGCTCTACCACCAGGCGCTCGTCCTCGGCCGCCCCACCGACCCGGACACGCCGGCCGCCCTGGCCCGCCTCGTCCTCGCCGAAGCCACCCGCTCCTGACGAGGGGCGCCCTCGCGGGCGAGCAGGCGGCCGTCGGCGGCGTCTCTGCCATTCACTCCCGGCGAACGATATGACAGCACTGTTGTACCTTGGTCCGATGCGTCCCCCCATCGAGCCGTACGACCACGGCCACCTCGACACCGGCGACGGCCACCTCGTCTACTGGGAGGTCTGCGGCAACCCCGCGGGCAAGCCCGCCCTCGTCGTCCACGGCGGCCCCGGGTCGGGCTGCTCGCCGGGCCAGCGCCGCTCGTTCGACCCCGAGCGTTTCCGCATCATCCTGTTCGACCAGCGCAACTGCGGGCGCAGCCTGCCGCACGCGAGCGACCCGGCGACCGACCTGAGCGCCAACACCACGCACCACCTGGTGGCCGACATGGAGCGGCTGCGCGAGCACCTGGGCGTCGAGCGGTGGCTGCTGTACGGCGGCTCGTGGGGGTCCACGCTCATGCTGGCCTACGCCGAGGCGCACCCGGAGCGGGTGTCGGAGATCGTCATGGTCTCCGCCACCATGACCCGCCGGTACGAGATCGACTGGCTCTACCGGGGCGTCGGCCGGTTCTTCCCGGAGGAGTGGCAGCGCTTCCGCGAGGGCGTCCCGGAGGACGAGCGCGACGGCGACCTCCTGGCCGCGTACGGGCGGCTGCTGGCCGACCCCGACCCGGCGGTGCGCACCAAGGCCGCCGCCGACTGGGTGACCTGGGAGGACGCGGTCATCTCCCTGGAGCCGAACGGCAAGCGCGACGCCTACAGCGCCCGGGTGTCGGAGGCCCGGGTGGCCTTCGCCCGGATCTGCTCCCACTACTTCTCCAACGGCG
This sequence comes from Nonomuraea sp. NPDC050733, assembly GCF_040654215.1. Classification (NCBI taxonomy): domain Bacteria; kingdom Bacillati; phylum Actinomycetota; class Actinomycetes; order Streptosporangiales; family Streptosporangiaceae; genus Nonomuraea; species Nonomuraea sp. NPDC050733. The sequence goes on from NZ_JBFAHO010000009.1 coordinate 52,520, forward strand.
CGTGGCTGGAGGAGGGCGTCCTGCTGCGGGACGCGCACCGGCTGGCCGGCATCCCGGGCGTGATCGTCCATGGCCGGTTCGACCTGGGGGCGCCGCTGGAGAACGCCTGGCAGCTCGTCCAGGCGTGGCCGGACGCGAAGCTCGTCGTGGTGGACGACTCCGGCCACACGGGCAGCGACACGATGCGCGACGCGATCACCTCGGCCATCGACGGCTTCGCCCCCTGACCCACCTGACCCCCTGACGGGCGCGCGGGAGATCCGCCTCGGGCGAAAAGGCTGGCCAGGACAGGCCGCGCCGGTGGTCAATGGAGGCGTGAGAGCCGCGTACGACGAGATCGCCGACTGGTACGAGCACGAGTTCCTGCCCCGCACCGAGGGCGACCCGCTGGGCCTGCACCGGGTGCTGACCGAGCTGCTCGGCCGGGGTGACGGCACGTGCCTGGAGATCGGGTGCGGCACCGGTGTCCACGCCGCCGCCCTGCGCGGCCTCGGGTGGACCCCGGTGGGCGTCGACCTGTCGGCCGGGATGCTGCGCCACGCCCGCGTCCGCCTGCCGGTCGCGCGGGGCGACGCCGGGCGGCTGCCGATCCGCGACGGGTGCCTGCCCGCCGTCGTCGCGCTGATGGTCCACACCGACATGCCGGGCTACCCCGACGTGCTGCGGGAGGCCGCCAGGGTGCTGCGGCCCGGCGGGACACTCGTCCACGTGGGCGTGCATCCGTGCTTCTGCGGCGGGTTCGCCGACCGGGCCGACCCCGCCGCGGTCGTGGTCAGGCCCGGCTACCTCGACGGCCACTGGACCAAGCAGTCGTGGACGGACCAGGGCATCCGCGACAAGGTGGGGGCGAGTCACTGGCCGCTGGCGGAGCTGCTGGGCGCGTTCCTGGAGGCGGGGCTGGTGCTGGACGGGTTCGCCGAGGGCACCGGCCCCACCCCGACGGTCCTGGGGGTGCGCGCCCGCAAGCCGTGACCCCGGCGCGCCCGGCCGGGAGAGAACTCGCCAGGTGAGAAACCGTCAGGAGAAGAAGTCCGCCAGGACCGGGGCCAGGCGGCCCTGCCCGTGGTGACGGTGGTCATGGTGGTGGTCATGGCGAGGTTCACTCCGAGAAGATCCGGTCGAGCCACGCCTGCCAGGCGGGCTCCTGGGAGGTGGCGTCGGTGAAGAGGTGGTGGGAGGCGATCATGAAGCCGGGCATCCCCTGGATGAAGCGGTAGAGCGCGCCGGGCGCGCGGACGCCGAGGGTCTGGGCGTTGGCGAAGTAGACGACGCCCTCGACGGGCGGCAGCCCGTCCGGTGTGAACGCCACCCGCTCGCCCACCACGTCGCCGCCGGGGCGCAGGCCCAGCTCGGCGTACAGGGCGTTCCAGGCGTCCGGCCAGTCGCGCACGGGCGGCCCGAACGCGCTGACGGGCGTGGCGGTGCGGCCGGGGAAGTGGCCGAGGTATTCGACGAGCGTGGCGAAGAACATCGCCAGGCCGCTGCGCATCGCCTCGTACTCGCTCTCCCAGTCGTCGCCGGGCAGGAAGCCGCTCGTGACCATGCGGACGACCGTGCTGCCCTGCTCGCGGCCTTCGATGAGGAACTCGTACGCGACGAAGCGTCCGTCGTCCTCCGTGGCGCTGGCGTGCGCGAACCGGTGGGGCGGGTCGGAGACCGTGACGGCGGAGTCGGGAAGGAACCCCCCGAACTCGGTGCGCACCGCGCCCCCGGCCACCTCGGTGCGGCCCATGTACCACGAATCGATGCCGGGGCCGGTGGCGATGGCGGCCCACACCTCCTCGGGGGTCACGCCGACCGTGGCCTCCTGCGGCAGCTCGAACCGGTGTCCCACGTCAGCCCTCCGTCCCGACCGGCGCCTCGCCCTGGGCGGACTGGGCGGACTGGGCGGACCTCGCGGAGCCGACGGAGGGGTGGACGGCGACGACGAGTCTGTGCGGGCGCCCGCCCTCGGCGCTCTCGTCGTGGTAGCGGCCGACGAGGGCCGTCACGAACGAGGTCAGCTCCTCTGCGAACGCCGCCCGGTCGGCCGCCGAGGCGAACCGCACCTCGCCGTCGATGCCGAACGTCGCCACCCGCTTACGGGCCCTGACCGCGCCGGTGACGAGCTCACCGAGGTCACGGACGAGCCGGGCGGCCACCGCGAGCAGCCAGCCCGCCGACAGCCGGTCCGGCGACCTGTTCGGATCGGGCTGCACGGCGGCCAGCGCCACCGGCGAGATGACGAAGGAGGCCGCCGTGGCGCGCATCACGCGCTCGGTGACGTTGCCCTTCCTGCGCTCCTCGACGAGCTCGACGAGCCCGTGCTTCTCCAGGGTCCGCAGATGGTAGTTGACCTTCTGCCTGGCCAGGCCGACCCGGGCCGCCAGCGTGGTCGCCGAGTTGGGCTCGACCAGCTCCGCCAGGAGCCTGGACCGCATGGGGTCGAGCGACGCTTCCGCCGCCGCGGGGTCTTCGATCACCGCCACATCGTGCATGCCTGAACGATGGCACCGAAAAATTTAATTGTCAAGACGAGTCGTCTGTTCCCCCAGGTAGCGGCGTTCCCGCTGGACCGAGCCGTCCCGCACCCGCAAAAAGGATGGCGCCGGGTGTCGCGGCTTTCGTAGAGTTCGCGCACGTGAGAGAGCATCTGACGAGCGCCGTAGGACACGCCGGGACCGGCGGGCCGGAGCCGAGGGACGTCGCCCGGCTGCCGAAGGCGCACCTGCACGTCCACCTGGAGAGCACCGTGCGCCCCGAGACCGTACGGGAGCTGGGCGGGCCGCCCGAGCCGGAGGGGCCGTTCCGGAGCTTCCGCGAGTTCGCCGACCAGCGGGCCCGGGTGCGCGGGCTGCTGGTCAGGGCGGAGCACTTCCGCCGGGTGGCGCTGGAGTTCTGCGAGGACGAGGCGGCGCAGGGCACCGGCTACGCGGAGGTGACGTTCACGGCCGCCTCGCACGGCGAGCGGGTCGGGGCGCTGGAGATGCCGCTGGAGGCCGTGCTCGACGGGCTCGCCGAGGGGTCGTCGCGGTACGGGATCGAGTGCCGGGTGCTGCTGGACCACTCCCGGCGGCGGCCCGTGGAGCGGCTGCGGCGGACGGTGGAGCTGGCCCGGCGCTACGACGGGGTGATCGGCGTCGGGCTGGCGGGCGACGAGAGTCACCCGCTGGCGCCGTTCGCGGGCGTGCTGGCCGGGGCCAGGGACGCCGGGCTGCGGATGGTCCACCACGCGGGCGAGGCGGCCGGGCCGGACAGCGTCCGGGAGGCGCTGACGCTCGGTCACGCCGAGCGGCTCGGCCACGGGATCCGCGTCCTCGACGACGAGGACCTGGTGGCCGAGCTGCGGGAGCGGCGGGTGCCGCTGGAGGTCTGCCCCACGTCCAACGTGCTGCTCGGGCTCGTTCCGTCGCTGGCCGAGCATCCCCTGCCGCGCCTGCGTGACGCCGGCCTGGCCGTCACGGTCAACACCGACGGGGAGACGGCGCTGGCGGAGGAGTACGGGCGGCTGCGGGAGGTGTTCGGGTACGGGGACGAGGAGCTGGCCGGGTTCGCCCGGGCCTCGATCGACGCGTCGTTCGCCCCGGAGGCGGTCAAGGCCCGGCTCAGGGCAGGGGTGAACGACTGGCTGAGCTGAGCGGCACGCGCGTCATTCGTTTACGGCCCCTTGGCTTCCGAAGACGCGTGGCACGGGTATGTCGTCCCTCGTGGGGAGATCGTGGGCCCGGGGAGGCGGTCGGCCATGTACGCAACCGTACGGCGATACGAAGGGGTGACCGATCCCGCCGAGGCGGGACGCCGGGTGAGCGAGGGGTTCGTGCCGATCATCCGCGAGGTTCCCGGGTTCGTTGCCTACTACTGGATCGACGCCGGGGACGGGGTGATGTTGTCCACCAGCGTCTACGAGGACCAGGCCGGAGCCGAGGAGTCCACCAAGAGGGCCGAGACCTTCGTGCGGGAGAATCTCGCGTCCCTGCTTCCGAACCCTCCTCAGGTCACGGCCGGCGAGGTCGTGGCGTCCGGGTAGGGGCTGTCCGCCCGTCAGGCGTCGAAGCGGCGGCGGGAGTCCTCGATGTGACCGAGGTACTGGTGGGTCCAGTCGCACATGGTGTGGACCGTCTGCCGCAGGGCCCGGCCGGGCTCGGTGAGGGTGTACTCGACGCGCGGCGGCACGGTGGGGTGCACGTTCCGCTCGACCAGGCCGTTGCGCTCCAGCATGCGCAGGTTCTGGGTGAGCATCTTGTGGCTGATGCCCTCGATCCCGTTCCGCACCTCGCCGAAGCGCAGGGTGCGCTCACCCAGGATGTCGATGATCAGGAGCGCCCACTTGTTGGCGACGTCCGAGAAGATCTCCCGCGCCAGGGAGTCCGCTCGTCTCAGGTCCGCTTCCTTGAGCGAGCCCTGGAACTGCTTGGTCACCATGAGGTTCCCCAGTCACTGAAAAGTGCGTTCTTCCATGTCATCGCACACTCTCTTACAGTTCCTGAGTAACCACAAGAGACCAGGAGCACAGCATGGCCATCACTTTGGTGAACCCCGCCGGACTGCCGGAGATCGACGCGTACCGGCAGGTGTCGATCGCGACCGGGTCGAACCTGATCTTCATCGCCGGGCAGGTGGCCTGGGACGCCGATGGGGCCACGGTCGGCGAGGGCGACCTCGCCGCTCAGGTCGAGCGGTGCTACCTCAACATCGGCACCGCCCTGGCCGGGGTCGGCGCCTCCTTCGACGACGTGGCCAAGCTCACCGTCTACGTCGTCGACTGGACCCCCGACAAGCTGTCCCAGTTCCTGGAGGGGGTCGCTCGGGCGGCCGCGAAGCTGGGAGTCACCCCGGTGCCGCCGGCCACGCTGCTGGGCGTCGCGTCGCTGGACGTCCCCGACCATCTGGTCGAGGTCGAAGCCACCGCGGTCGTCGACCGCACCACCGCCGCCTGACGCCGGAGCGCGGGTCAGGCGTGGGCGCCGGTGGTGACGGGACCGATGGTCAGCTCCGGCCGCGCCTCCAGGATCTCGCCCAGCCGGGCCACCTGGTCGTCCAGCTCGCGCGACCGGGCCGCGGTGAGCGGGCGCAGCGGCTCGACCGTCACGTGGAGGCGCCGGCCCGAGCGCCGCTGGTGCCACACCCCCGCCACCTCGCCGTCCACCAGCAGCACGGGGAAGTTGCCCGCCTGGCCGCCGTTCAGCGCCCGCTCCGCCGCCGCGCCCGGGAAGAGCAGCTCACGCGGCCTGCCGGCCACGACATAGGCGTCGAAGTACGGCAGGAGCCGCACGCCCCGCGGCGGACCGCCGGGGACCTCCGTGTCGCCCGGCAGGACCCAGGCCGGGCGGCCCTCCAGCCGCACCTCCTCCAGCTCCGCCGCGGCGAACAGCCGGACCGCCGACGACCGCGGCGCCCCCAGCCACAGGGCGAACTCCTGGGGTGTGGCGGGACCGTAGGCCGTGAGGTAGCGCCTGAGCAGCTCAACCGCGCCGGCACCCGCCCCGCCGTCGCCCGCCGCGCCGTCGCCGGACGGGTCGGAGGTACGAAGGGTGATCCCCTCGGGCAGGCCGGTGTAGGTGACCTTGCGGCCGCGGGGCGGGCCGTACACGAACGCCCCCCGGTGCGCCGCCGTCACCAGCCCCCGCCGCCAGCGCGGCCACATCGTCTGGAACGCGGGCATCACCAGGTCGCCCGCCCACGGCCCCGTGGCGGCGACGACCGCGTCCCCCAGCTCGTCGATCGTCAGCGCACGCCCGTCCACGGCGACGCGGATCGCCTCCACCACCTCCTCGGTCTGCCGGTCCGTCATCCGTACGTGCTCGGAGGCGGACGGCAGCACCGGCGGCAGCTCCGACAACGCGCTGACCCACAGGGGCAGGTCGGCGGCCGGGAGCAGGTGGACGGTGCCGCGCGGGCCGTGGGTCTTGACCAGCTCGCGCGTCTCCCACAGGGCCTCGCGCACCGCCGAGCGGGTGGCGCCGCCGAGCCGCAGGCCGACCGAGAGCTCGGCGGCCGACATGACCTGGGCGTGCGCCCCGCACATGGCGCCCACGACCCCTCCGGGTGTGCCGCCCGCCGCCGGCTCGGCCAGCCCCTGCCGCTCCAGCCGGCGCGCGCTGACCTCGGGCCAGGAAAACTCGATCATGGTGCCCCTCCTCAGTGGTCTCGGACCACGTTAGAGAGCAATGCGGAAGAGTTCGTTCCGCGTTGGGCACGAAGGCGCGCACCGTGAGGCCCCGGGCCTCACGCTGGAGGAGGCTCGGGGCCGGCGGGACCGGTCAGGTCAGGTAGTCGCGCAGGGCGCGGGCCCGCGACGGGTGGCGGAGCTTGGACATCGTCTTGGCCTCGATCTGGCGGATCCGCTCCCGGGTGACGCCGTAGACGCGGCCGATCTCGTCCAGCGTCATGGGCTTGCCGTCGACCAGGCCGTACCGCATCGAGATCACGCCCGCCTCCCGCTCGCTCAGCTCGTCGAGCAGGTCGCGGAGCTGCTGCTGCAGCAGCGTGAACGACACGGCGTCGGCCGGCGAGACCGCCTCGGTGTCCTCGATGAGGTCGCCGAACTCGCTCTCCCCCGCCTCGCCGAGCGGCGTGTGCAGGGAGATGGGCTCGCGGCCGTACGCCTGGACCTCGGCCACCCGTTCGGCGGGCAGGTCGGTCTCGGCGGCGATCTCCTCGGGCGTGGGCTCGCGGCCGAGGTCGGACTGGAGACGTCGCTGCGCCCGGGCCACCTTGTTGATCAACTCGACCATGTGGACCGGGATGCGGATCGTGCGGGCCTGGTCGGCCATGGCGCGGGTGATGGCCTGCTTGATCCACCAGGTGGCGTAGGTGGAGAACTTGAAGCCGAGCCGGTAGTCGAACTTCTCGATCGTGCGGATCAGCCCGAGGTTGCCCTCCTGGATGAGGTCGAGGAAGAGCATGCCGCGGCCGGTGTAGCGCTTGGCGATGGAGACGACCAGCCGCAGGTTGGCCTCCAGCATGCGCTGCTTGGCGCGGCCGCCGTCGGCGGCGATCAGTTCGAGGTCGGCGCGGAGGTCGGCGGGCAGGTCGCGCTCGCTGTCGAGGCGCTCGCGGGCGAACAGGCCGGCCTCGATGCGCTTGGCCAGGTCGATCTCCTGCTCCGCGGACAGCAGCGGAACCCGCCCGATCGCCGTCAGATAGGTCTTGACGGAGTCGGCGCTGACCGCCGGAGAATCGGCGACTCCGTCGTCCAGTTCGAGAACCTCTGCTGCTTGGGACACGACACTCTCCTCGCTACAGGCAGGCCACCACCGTCCACGCTACCCAACCGTGCTCGGTGCGCGGGCCGGTGCCGGGGCCGCTCCGGCCCCGGGTGACAGGTGGTCGCCTTATCCCATTCTTCCCCGGTATGGGCGTTACGTACCCGGGCGAGCGGTTGAGGCGTCACGGCCGCGAGCATGACCCTTTCATGCTCCTTCCGCCCACGCGCTTTCCGCACGAGAAGATCCGCGCCGCCTACCCCGCCCTGTCCGACGGCCACGCCTACCTCGACGGCGCCGCCGGCACCCAGACCCCGCAGGCCGTCATCGACGCCATCGCCGGCGCCTACCGCTCCGGCATCGGCAACGTCGGCGGCGCCTTCCCCGCGAGCCACCGCTCCGACGCCCTCGTGGCCGCGTGCCGCGCGGCGGTGGCCGACCTGGTCGGCGGCCGGCCCGAAGGCGTGATCCTCGGCCCGAACATGACGACCCTCACCTACCGGATCGCCGCGACCCTGGCCAAGGACTGGGGCCCGGAGGACGAGGTCGTGCTGTCGCGGCTCGACCACGACGCCAACGTCCGCCCGTGGACCTCGACGGGCGCGACGATCCGCTGGGCCGAGGTGGACCCGGTGACCGGCGAGCTGCCGGCGGAGCAGTACCGGGACCTCGTCGGCGAGCGGACGCGGCTGGTGGCGGTGAGCGCGGCGAGCAACGTGCTGGGCACCCGCCCGGACGTGGCCGCGATCTGCGCGGCGGCGCACACGGCCGGGGCGCTGACGTACGTGGACGGCGTGCACGCCACCGCGCACGGCCCCGTGGACATGCGGGTGCTGGGCGCCGACTTCTACGCCACCAGCGCCTACAAGTGGTCCGGGCCGCACGTCGGCGCGGTGGTGGCCGACCCGTCGCTGCTGGAGCGGCTGCGGCCGGACAAGCTCGCCTCGTCGCCGGACACGGTGCCGGAGCGGTTCGAGACGGGCACGGCGGCCTTCGCCGACCTGGCGGGGGTGACGGCGGCCGTGGACCACCTGGCCGCGATGGTGCCGGGCACGGGCTCGCGCCGCGAACGGCTGCTCGCCTCGATGGCCGCCGCGGAGGCGTACGAGCTGGAGCTGTTCGCGGTGCTGCTGGCCGGGCTGGAGGCGCTGCCGCACGTCACCCTGTACGGCAAGCCCGCGCGGCGGACGGCGACGGCGTACTTCACGGTGGCCGGGCTGACGCCGCGTCAGGTGGCCGAGCACCTGGCCGGGCGCGGGGTGAACGTGTGGAACGGCCACAACTACGCCTGGGAGCTGACGGGCGCGCTCGGCATCCGGGACGCGGGGAGCGCGGTGCGGGCGGGACTGGTCCACTACAACGACCGCTCGGACGTGGACCGCCTCCTGGAGGGGGTCGCCGGGCTGCGCCCGGCCGGCTGACCCCCGGGGACGGCGCCCTCAGCCGGCCGGGAGGAAGTCGGCGGCGTGCTCGCGGGCCCAGGTCTCGAAGTCGCGGGCGGGGCGGCCGGTCAGCCGCTCGACCGCGTCGTTGATCTCCACGGGCGTGCCGTCGGTGGAGCGCCAGTAGTCGAGCAGCGCGTCCGCGAAGCCGGCGTCGAGGTGCTCGGCCATCTCCGCCTTCCACTGCTCGCCGCTGACCCGGCGGATCTCGACGGGCCGCCCGGTGACGGCGGCCAGGATGTCGAGCTGCTCGGCGAACGTGACGGAGCGGGGGCCGGTGAGCGTGTGCGCGTCGCCGTGCCCGCCGTCCGAGGAGAGCACGGCGAGCGCCACGGCGGCGACGTCGGCCTCGTGGATGGGGTCGTTGTGCGCCCCCGGGTACGGCAGGCTGACCGGCTGGCCCGACTTGACGGCCCAGGACCAGGCCAGCGCGTTGGAGGAGAACGAGCCGGGCCGCAGCAGCGTCGTCCGCACCGGGCCGGCCACCAGGGCGCGCTCCACGTCCAGGTGCGAGGCGGCCAGGGGGTTGGTCTCCGCCTCGGGGTTGAGCACGGAGGCCGAGGACAGCAGGACGATGTGCTCGACCCCGGCCTCGGCAGCCTCCCGGACGAAGGCGTCGACGTGGGCGGCGGTGGCGTACAGGAAGACGGAGGTGACGCCCTTGAGCGCGTCCGCGAACGTGGACGGGTCGTTCAGGTCGCACACCACGCGGCCGGGCAGGCCGGGAGCGGGGACACTGGAGGCCTCCCGGACCTCGGCGCCGCGCTCGCGCAGGAGCGCGGTGAGGTGGCGGGCGACGGCGCCGCGGGCGCCGGTGACGAGAATGGTCATGGTTCCTTCTGAAATGCATTCGTGACGCATATATTGCGTGAGACACATAATTCGTGGTGGGAGAGGTCATGTCAAATCGGCACGAGCTGCTGGAGCGGATCATCGCGGAGAGCCAGCGCCACTACGCGGCGTACGCGCTGTTCAACCAGGCCATGGCCGACCGGCTCGGCATGCACCCCACCGACCTGCAGTGCGTGGCCCTGCTGGACCTGGAGGCCGGGCCGGTCAGCACCGGTCACATCGCCCGGCTCACCGGGCTGACGGCCGGCTCGGCGTCCCGGCTGGTGGACCGGCTGGAGAAGGCGGGCCTGGCGGTGCGGGAGGCCGACCCGGAGGACCGCAGGCGGTCGCTGGTGCGGCTCGCGCCGGGCGTGCGGGAGCGGATCGGGCAGGCGTGGGACACGCCCGGCGGGGCGTACGGGGAGGTGCTGCGCTCCTACACGGACGCGGAGCTGGAGCTGATCGCCGACTACCTGCGGCGGGCCACCCAGGTGGGCCTCGACCAGGCCGGGCGCCTCACCACGGACCGCCCGCCGACCGCACCGCCCGGAGCGTGATCGGCGGTCAGGACGTGATCGGCGGTTAAGATCTGCGGCGTGAGCCTCCCCGCCGTGTCCGGCCTCGTTCCCGACGCCGGAGTTCCCGACGCCGGAGTTCCCCACGCCGGAGTTCCCCACGCCGGAGATCGCGATGCCTGGGTCCCCGGCGCCGGAGCTGCCGGCGCCTGGGTGTCGCCCGTCGAGCCGGCGCGCGACCCGTACCACGTCTACCTCGACTCGCTCACGAGCCCCGAGTCCCGCCGCACGATGCGCGGCTGCCTCGACCGGCTCGCCCGGCTGCTCACCGGCGACGAGAACGCCACCGGCGCCGGCCAGCCCTGGCACCTGCTCCGCTACGAGCACACGGTGCGCATCCGGACGCTGCTGACCGATCAGGGCTGGTCGGCGGCGTACGTCAACAAGCATCTCGTCGCGCTGCGCCGGGTGCTGAAGGAGTCATGGCGGTTGGGCCGGAGCAGCGCCGAGGAGTACGCGCGCGCCTCCGACCTCGCCCCGGTACGGCAGAGCCGCCTGCCCACCGGCCAGCACGTGCCTCCGGAGGTGGTCGGCGCGGCCCTGGCCGCCTGCGACGACTCGCCGGCCGGTGTGCGCGACGCGGCGCTCATCGCGGTGCTGTACTCGACGGGCTGCCGCCGGGCCGAGATCGGCGGGCTGTCGCTGGCCGACTACGACCCGGGCGGGCGTTCGCTGCGGGTGCGCGGCAAGCGGGACAAGGAACGCATGGTGTACCTGACGGCCGACGCCATCGGGCTGCTGGAGCGGTGGCTCGCGGTGCGGGGCGGCGGGCCGGGGGCGCTGTTCAGCCCGATCAGCAAGGCGGGCCGCGTCCGGACCCGTGACGGACGGCCGGTGGGGCTGACGGGCCAGGGCATCGCCGACATCCTGGCGCGGCGGCTCGGCCAGGCCGGGGCGTCGCGGCGCACGGCGCACGACTTCCGGCGCACGTTCATCGGTGAGCTGCTGGACGCGGGCGTGGACCTGGCGACGGCCCAGGCGCTGGTCGGGCACTCCTCGCCGGCCACGACGGCCCGCTACGACCGCCGCCCGGAACGCACCCGCCGCGAGGCGGTCGACCGCCTCCGCCTCCCTCCCCCGCGCCCCCTCTCCTGACGGCCCCGGCTCAGGACGTGGCGCGGGCTCCAGGGCCGTGGCCCCGGCGGTGGCCGCCCGGCGTCGTGCCGTACCACTGCCGGAACGCCAGGTGGAAGCCCACCACCGACCCGTACCCGACGCGCCGCGCGATGGCGTCGTGCGGCAGCGACGTCTCCTCCAGCAGCCGCGCCGCCTCCTGCATCCGGCGCGCGGTCAGGTGCCGCATCGGCGCCTCACCCACCAGCCGCCGGAACGTGGCCGCGAACGCCGACCGCGACATCCCCGCCTCCGCCGCCAGCCTCTCCACCGTCCACGGCTCGCCGAACCGGCTCTGCACGGCCAGCAGCGCCGCCCCGACGGCCGGGTGCCGCAGCGCCCCGAGGACGGGCCGGGCGGCGGCCGAGCCGTCCACGAGCGCGGCCCGCAGCGCCAGCACGAAGGCCAGCTCGAAGCCCCGCAACGCCACCAGCGCCTGCCCCGGCTCGTCCCGGTCCCACTCACCCGCGAGCCCGTCCAGGGTGCCGCGCAGCAGCGGCTGGCCGGTCAGCGACTCGCGGTCGAGCAGCAGCACGGGCGGCAGCGCCCGGTACAGCGGGGAGGCCGCCGCGGCGTCGTAGTGCAGCCCGCCGCACAGCATGACCGTCTCTGCTCCGGGACCGTCGATGCGGACGGTGCGGGTCTTGCCGGGGGGGCGCGTGGGCAGGACGCTCTCCAGCGGCACGGTGGCCCGGCCGGGCGCGTCGGCCAGCCGGTGCGCCGCCCCGTGCGGGAACACCGCGAGGTCGCCCGCCCGCAACCGCACCGGCTCCTGGTCCGGCAGCTCGACCGTGCACGCGCCCGCCCGCACGTAGTGGATCAGGGCGCAGCTCTCGCGCTCCCCCGCCACGCCCCAGGGGGCCCGCGCCGACCAGCGGCTGTGGAAGACGCCGCGCAGCCGCAACGGCCCCAGCAGCTCGCTCAGCAGATCACCGTCCACGGACGATCCTTAACGTTCATCGGATTTCCGTTCATGGAGCGTACCGGCCGGGCGGCTGGAGGCTGGGCGGCATGAGGATTCTGGTCAGCGGATAGGTGCTCCTGACGCGTCGCGGGGTGACAGGTGCCGCAACAACAACAGGACCGCCAGGCCCAGCGCCGCCTGGCGGTCCTCCGCCACGCCGAAGAAGTCACGGGAAACGTCTCACTGACCGGCATCAGCCGGTAGGGAGAACTGGAATCATGTACGGATGCGACAAATGACCGTTCTTGGCAGTTGCGGTGCGTTTCCCGAGCCGGGCCGAGCCTGCAGCGGGTTCGCGGTGGAGTGGGACGGTTACCGCCTGCTGCTCGACCTCGGCTACGCCACGCTGCCGCGACTACTCGCGCAGTGGCCGGACGGCGCGGTGGACGCTGTCGTCATCACCCACGAGCACCCCGACCACTGCATCGACCTGCACGGGTTGTTCCGGATGCGGTTGTACGGCAACTCCGGTGGGCCGAGGCTGCCGTTGTACTGCCCGCCAGGCGTGCTCGACCGGCTCAGCGGGCTGGAGCCCGATGTCGACCTCCACACGGTCTTCGACGTGCATCACCTGCCCGGCAGCCACCGCGTGGGGCCGTTCACTCTCACCGGATTGCCACTGCCGCACTATGTGCCCAACTCCGGCATCCGCATAGAGGCTGACGGTGTTGCGCTGGCCTACACCGGTGACACAGGCCCGGCCCCCGAGCTTGCCCAACTCGGCCACGACGCCGACCTGTTCATCGTCGAGGCTACCGACCGCGAGGGTGAGACCGACCGCCCCACCCGCAATCTGTTGACCTCCATGGAAGCCGGTCAGTGGGCCGGTCGCGCCGGTGCCCGCCGGCTGATGCTCACCCACTTCTGGCCGGGCAACGACCGGGCCGCCAGCGTGGCCGCCGCCCGCAAGGAGTTCGACGGCGAGGTGCTGGCGGCCGAGGAAGGACTCGTCGTCACGCTCGGGCCGAACCGGTGACAGGGGTTGAGCCCCCGCCGTGGGGAGGTCGAGATCACGCAGGCTGGAACGCAGTATGTACAGCACCGTCACCAGCCCAGTGGTGGACCCCCTGTGAGCGGGACGTCCACAAACCAAGCGGTTAGCCAAGAGCACCGCGAGAAGGCGCAGGCCCTCCACCCGGTTCCTGACACCGAGTTCGGCGAAGATGCTGCCCGAGTGCGTCTCGACCGTCGACAGTGACACGAACCGCTCCACGGCCACCTCGTGGTCGGAGCGCCCCCTGGCCACCAGCCGCACAACGTCCAGCTCCCGGTCGGTCAGCGGGTCGTTCACGGGGAGCGCCGGGGCTCGACGTCTGGAGATCAACCGTTCGGCCGAGGAGGTTATGGATGAACGGCCGATGCCGGCGCCGATCCGAAACCGCAAGATCGACTTTATGGCACACGACAACCCTCACCCGGCGCGGAAAAGGCCCGTACTTCTGGCCGCCGTCGCCGGGCTGCTCGCCCTCACGGCCTCCATCGCCTCGGCGCCGGCCCCCGCCGCTGCCGCGGCACCCAGCGCGCCGTATATCCCCAAACCGACCGGCCCCCACCGGGTCGGCACGACATCCCTGCACTTGATCGACACCTCTCGCCCCGACCCGTGGGTTCCCGCGGCCAAGGCGAGGGAGCTCATGGTCTCCCTGTGGTACCCGACCGCGGCGCGTGCCGGGCGGCGCGCGCCGTACGTCACCCCCAAGGAGTCGGAGCTGCTCTTGAAGGGCTCGGGGATCAAGGAACTGGAGAACATACCGCCAGAAGGGCTGAGCTGGACCCGGACGAATGCCTTCACCGACGCTGAGCCGGCGGGACGTCGGCGCGGTCTGCCGCTCGTGGTGCTGTCGCCTGGCTTCACCTGGCCTCGCAGTTCACTCACGGGTCTGGCCGAGGACCTGGCGAGCAGAGGGTATGTGGTGGCCGGCATTGACCACACCAACGAGAACTTCGCCACCACCTTCCCTGACGGGCGGGTTGCTACCTGTGCCGCTTGCGCGAACGTCAACGACGACGACTTCGGCCAAAGAGTGATCCGGGGCCGGGCGATCGACATCCCTTTCGTGCTCGACCAGTTGACCGGTCCGCGCCCCAAGTGGAAGGGCAGCGCCCTGATCAATCCGGCCCGGATCGCGATGGTGGGCCAGTCCATCGGAGGGGCCGCCGTCCCGGAGACCATGTTGAAGGATTTCCGGGTGCGCGCCGGGATCAACATGGACGGCAGCATGTTCCTCCCGATCCCCGAGAGCGGACTGGCGCGACCGTTCCTGTTGATGGGCGCCCCCTCAGACGACAGCACCTGGAAACGTGACTGGGAGCATCTGACCGGGTGGAAACGCTGGCTGGTGGTGAAGGGGGCGCTGCACCCGTCCTTCACCGACTACGACATGCTGCTCCAGCAGCTCGGCGTGGACCTCGGCGGCGGCCTGAAGGAAACCCGCTCGATGGACATCACCCGCAAGTACGTCGCCGCCTTCCTCGACCTGCACCTGCGCGGCAAGCCGCAGCCGCTGCTGGACAAGCCCTCCCCGCGCTATCCCGAGGTCCAATTCTGCGCACCTTCGGCCAAGAACTGCTGAGGTGGAGGCTGCGCTCCAGGCGTGATCATCCATGACAGTCGAGGGCGGCGCCGCCCCCGGGCAAAAGCGGAAGTCAGTCGCATCGAGTTGCGCTGCCGGACCAGCCTGAGCGAACACCTGATCTAGCCGGCAGATAGATCGAGGATCGGGCCGCTGTGGTGCCTGCCGCCTTGTACCGTTGCCGGCGGCTGGTTGGTCATCGAGCGTTGGACGGTGTGAGGTGGCGGAACTGACGGCGTACGAGGCAGGTTGGCGCAAGGTCTGCGGCGACCTGGACAACCATCCCCGGATCAAGGTCCTCCGCGCCTTGCAGAGTGAGCTCGACGGGAGTTTCACCGATGTCGCCGCCTCGTGGGCAGCGCTCGTGGGTGAGCAGGAGGTCAAGCCTCCCGCCGCGCTGGAGCGGTGTGGTCTGCGCTTTCGGGAGCTGGGGCGGCAGTGGATGGGTGAAGGGCCGTACGTCAACGGTGAGTTCTACCTCACCCACATCGCACGGGCGAGCAGCCCGAGGCAGGGGGAGGCGTGGATCGAGTCGTGGGAAGGCAAGGAGCTTTTCCCGCCGTCGCAACTGCGCATCATCGATGAGCACCCCATCACGGGTACGGGTCACTATGCGGCACTGCGGCTGCTTCCAGGCGGGAACGAACCCGAGATCTGGTGGGTGGCCGAGCCTCGCTATGGAGCCTGGAAGATGGACGTCGGCTACGCGGAGTACCTGGACATGCTTCAACTGACCAAGGGCGCCTTCGAGTGGCAGTTCTTGTTCACCCGGGCGCCATTGGACAGTGAGGAGTTCGAGGGTGTGCGCGCCCGCATCGAGAACATGCTCGATACACTGCCGATCCTGTTCCCCGAGCACGACTACGAGCCGCTCATAGAGCGCTTCTCCACGCATAGTTGAGACTGGGTGCAGCTTCCAATCCCTGAGAACCAGAGCGCCGGCGAGCTGCGACGGCGAGAGCCTGCGGTACACCCGGGGGTCGAGCTTGATGCCCTGCACCTGACCCACGCGGCCCCACCGTCACGTTCACCATGCGGTCATGGGACTCGGCGAGCTCGGAAAGCTGCCGTACGCCGCCCGAAGCTCGCCGACCCCGCCGGTTGTACTCGCTGCCTTCAGCCGGGGCCCGGAAGCGTGACCGCCTCAGCTTCCGAATTCCTCGGCGACCCGCTGATCGATGGCCTCCGACTTGGGGGTGTAGACCCGATAGAAGTCCTTGCCGCACTCCAGATCGTCCAGCGCGGCCTTGATCTCCTTGGCCAGGTACGGCTTGGCCTCGGCGGGCGTGAGCTTGGCTCCGAAGGTCCGCACGATCTCGCCCTTCTTGTGGGGCTGCGGCACGTCCGGAACGTCCTCGCGCTGCCTGCGGCCGATCTCATCCTCCTGTTCGAGGAATGCGTTGCGGCCGCGCTGCTGCATGTCCATCGGCTTGGTGCCCGAGACCTTGTATCCCTTGCCCGTCAGGCACGTGGCCATGCTCGATGCCAGCTTGACGAGCTCGGCGTCGCCGTCGATCTCGCGCTCACTTGCCTTGTCCGAGGCGGCGGAGAACTGTTCGAACAGGTCCATGTCGGACGCCACCTTCTTGCCGAGAACCTGCTTGGCCGCAATCACAGCGCAGGCACTCACGGCCTTCCAGTAGCTGCTGCGCTGAGCCGGTGAGAGCTTCGTCCAGATATCCCCGTTGGGGTCGGCCCCTGAGAGGTCGGGCATGTTGTCGGGACTGTCTGGGGCCTTCGGGTAGACATATACCGAGAAGACCCCGAAGCCGTACTTCGCCCGTTGAGCCTTCAATGCCGCATAGTCGCCGGCTCTGCGCTTGCGCTCGTCGTCGGTGAGAGGATCTTCCGCCGGCACGTAGGCGATGTACTTGAAGCCATGCTGCTTCATGCAATCCGCCTTGACGGATTCGAACTGGCGCCTCTTCTCCTGTGGAGCCGCGGCCGACTTCGAGGGAGGTGATGCGCTCTTCCCTGCCTGTTCGGCGTCGCCCCCGCAGCCGCTGAGCACGGCCGTCGCAGCCAGGGCCAAGGCGGTCTTGCTGACGGTGTTAATGGTCGGTCTCCTCGTATTTCAACCTCACGCGCGCACGCGGCCGCCGAGCACCCGTACTGCTCGTGGTGGCGTCCGGCCCGCCGGCGCGCGTGATCCGCTTCTTCCATGGCTCGCGTACGAGCCGGCCGCCGCTACGACGGCACGGACGATGGATGGGGTCTTTCACCTCCGTACGGACATTCAGCGCCTCGCACCGATCCCGCCTGTCAGCTGACGGCGTAGGCGCGGATGACGGTCTGCTTGACCGTCGTCCCCGACACGTCCGTCGCCGTGGCCCTCAGGGAGACGAATCCGGCCGTGCGCGGGTTGGGCACGGCCGCCGTCCAGCCGGAGCCGGCCGGAGCGCTCGGCAGGGGATGCCAGGTGGCGCCGTCGTCGGAGGACATCTCCAGCCTGAGCGACGTCACCCCGGCCTGGGGCGCGCCCGGATTACGCTCCACCCGGACGGGCAGCCTGGTCACCGTGCCGGGACGGGCGCGGTTGAACGAGTCGAGACCGGCCGGGGCGTAGCGGACCGCGATCAGCGGCAGCGGCCGCCGCTCGGGCGTGTTCGCGGAGGTGAACGTCCAGACCGACTCCACGCTCGACGACAGTGCCGTGTGCGGACCCTGCCTGCGCATCGAGGTGGTGAGCGTGTACTCGGCCGGCTGCGCGGGCAGCGTGGCGGTGAGCGTGCAGGGCTCGTTCAGGCAGCCGGCGAGCGGGGTCTCGGCGATCGTCCGCCCGTCGCGGGCGAGGGCGGCGGTGCCGGTCGCGGCGTTGTCCGTGCCGGTCCTGCCCTCGGCGCCGTCAGCGAACAGACGGCCGGCGTCGAAGGTCAGCACGTCGCCGGTACGGGCTCCGTTCTGCTTCGCGAACGAGGGACCGGTGACGGTGGCGTTCCACACCTCCTTGGTCAGGCCGTGCTTGGCGACCTTGCCGGTGTCCCACATCAGGGACGTGCCCGTGTCGAACGTACTGTCCCAGGTGAGCCCGGGAGTGCGGTAGTAGGTCACGGTGCCGGGGAGCGCCACGTCCTTCGGGAGTGTCGCCTGGAACCCGGCACGCTCGTCGCCGAACCTGGGGGCGAAGTGCGGCCGCCCCTGCGCCGCGACACCGGAGGCGAGGAACGTCGCCTCCACCTTCGCCAGCTCCGCGCGCCGGGCTCGCTGCCCCATGTCGGCGGGAAGCCCGTCGGCGCGCGCGTCGACCAGGTCGTAGACGGTGCCGCCCGTGGTGTCCCAGATGGACCTGAGCTGGTAGCTCAAGCCGGCCTCGCGCGCGGGCACAGCGAAGAACTCCTTGGTGGGATCGAAGCTGCCCCGCCAGCCCATCGACCATTTGCCGAGCCTTATCTGGAAGTCGGTAAGGTTCCTGGGCACGGCCGTGGGGTCGTCGACGGCGAAGCCGGCCGGCCGGCCCTGACGGGCGTCCAGCGAGATCCGCCGGTCGCCGCCGTCGACCCGCAGAGCGGTGTGGATGACCGTCAGCGAGGTGGTTTCGGAGAAGTCGGCGTAGATGTTCCAGCGTCCCTTGGGCAGACGCACCTTCGCCGTGCCGTCCTGGAACACCAGGGGCCGGACCGCGCCGGTTTCCGGGTCGTAGAGCTGGGCGAAGACGAAGGAGTCACCAGGCCCCCTGCCGATGGCGGTGATGGTCACGTCGTACGACTCCGGCTCGACGTACGCGCCGGCCGGCGTGCGGATCTCGCCCTGGCCGGAGACGGCGGTGACGATGCCGGGGTAGTCGCCCGGGGCCTTGCCGGTGGCGTCGATGGTCAGCGTGACGGATGCCGTGCCGTGGGCCGGCACCTCGAGGCGTTCCCGCGCCAGCTTCAGCACCTCACCGCCCTGCGTGCCGAGCTCCAGGGTGACGGGGGTGACGCCGGAGTTGGCATACGTGATCGTCTTGGTCGAGACCCGCTCGCCTTCTCCGTTCCAGGGGAAGGCGGCCCACAGGCCGGCGGGCTCGGCCACGACCTGCTGGGCCAGGGTTCGTGTGAGGTCCACGCGTCCGGTGCCCTGCTCGTACGGTGTCGCGCCCTTCGTGGCCGCGGCGCTGCCCATGAGGGCGGCCTTGAGCTGCCGTCCGGTCCAGTCGGGATGCCGCTGGGCCATGATCGCCGCAGCCCCCGCCACGTGCGGCGCGGCCATGGAGGTGCCGCTGTACTCCACGTGCCCGCCGCCCGCCTTGGCGGCCATGATGTCCACGCCGGGGGCCGTGATGTCCGGCTTGATCGCGTGGTCGCCCTCGCGTGGGCCCTTGGAGGAGAAGGAGGCGACCTGGTCCTCGTCGTCGACCGCGCCCACGGCCAGGGCGGCGTCGGCGCTGCCGGGACTGGACACCGGGGCCTGGCGGCCGTCGTTGCCCGCGGCGATGACGAACAGCGTGCCGGTCTGTTCGGACAGTGTGTTCACCGCCTGTTCGACGGGGTCGAGCTCCGGGGTGTCGGTGCTGCCCGCGCTGAGGTTGACGACCTTGGCCTTGACCTCGGTGGCTGCCCATTGCATGCCCGCCAGGATCGCGGAGTCCGAGGGGCCGTTGCGGCCGCCGACCTTGCCGATGGCGAGCCGGGCACCGGGGGCCACTCCCCGGTACTGCTCCCCGGCTCCGGCCACGGTGGAGGCGACGTGCGTGCCGTGCCCTAAGGTGTCGCGGATGTCGGGCTCATCCGAGAAGTTGCGCTCGTGGGTGACCACGCCCTTGAGGTCGGGGTGGTCGGGGTCGTAGCCGGAGTCCAGTACGGCCACCGTGACGCCCTGGCCGGTCATCCCTTGCTTCCATGCCTCGGTGGCGCCGATCTGCTTGACGCTCTTGTCGAGCGTCCAGGAACGCAGGCCGTCCAACCAAAGTCTTCCCTTGCCGGCCGCCAATGCCTGAGGGCCGCCGGTAAGCTCCTTCCAGGTCTGGGCGGCGTCCTTCTTGGGGATCTGAAGGGTGGACATGCCGAGCCCGGTGAGCCGCCGTGCCCCCGGCACGTCCGCCGACTGGACGATCATGGGGATGTCGGGCCGGTCGGCGTCGCCGTAGCGCCACGCCAGCAGTTGCGTGACGTCGAACAGCCGCGGGTCCAGGACGCCCTGGGCTATCAGGGGACGGGCATCGAACGGGATCACGTGCAGGTGGCCCTCGATCACCTGCCGGGTGAATCCGCTCCGCCTGCCCGACCCGGGCTCCACGCGTACGCCGCCACCGGTGACCACGACGCGGTCACCGGTGATCAGGGTGACGGCGCCGGACGCTACGCCGAACCCGGGCCGGTCCGGTGGTGGCGCCCCGGTGATCGCGCCGGCCAGCAGGACGGACGCGAGAATGCCGCCTGAAATCATGAGCTGCCTCCATCAATACATGATCTTGATGAGCGCAGCGACAATACTTCTTTTAACGTAGTATGGTCAAGACGTGAAGGCGGACAGCTCGTCCAGGAGCGCCCGCGCCATTCCGCCCACCGTAGAGCAGGCGGATCGGCTGTTCGCCGGGTGGCGGCAGGGACTCGCGACCGCTGGGAAGTCCGCCCGACCGCCCGCGACTACACGGCAACCTGCACGTCCGCCACGGCGAGGGCGCCCGCGGGTGCGGACCGCGTGAGCGGATGGTGCCGCCCGCGGCGACGCCGCGCTGGTTCGTCGAAGACGTGTACGGACGATCCTTAACGTTCATCGGATTTCCGTTTATGGAGCGTACCGGCCGGGCGGCTGGAGGCTGGGCGGCATGAGGATTCTGGTCATCGGAGCGGGGGGCGCGCAGGGCGGCGCCGTGGCGCGGCGTCTGGCCGCCGAGGGGTACGAGGTCCGCGGGCTGTCCCGCACGGGGTCGGCGCCGGACGGGGTGGAGCCGTTCGCGGCGGACCTCGGAGACGCGGCGCGGGTCCGGGAGGCGTTGGACGGGGTGACGCACGTGTCGGTGACGCTGCCGCTGGTGTTCGAGGCGGAGCGGGTGGAGACATACGTCCGGAACGTGCTCGGGGCCGCGGCGGCGGCGGGGGTGCGGCGGCTGGTGCTCAACACCGGCAACCGGCTGCCGGCGCGGGCCACGGGCGTCGCGGCGTTCGACACGAGGAGGGAGGCCGCCGCGGCGGCGCTCGGGTCGGGGGTGCCGTCGGTGGTGCTGAGCCCGCCGCTGTACCTGGAGAACCTGGCGGCGCCGGGGGTGTGGGGGCCGCTGGTGGAGCGGGGCGTGCTCCGCTATCCGGTGCCCGGCGACGTGCCGGTGTCCTGGCTGAGCCACGCCGACCTGGCCGCCGCGACGCTGGCCGCGCTCACGGGCGACGACCCGGAGGGTGCCGTGCTGAGCGTGGGTGGCCCGCCCGTCACGGGTGCCGAGCTGGCCGCCGCCGCCGGCGCGCGGTACGAGGAGCTGGACGTGGCGGCGTTCGAGGCGGGGCTGTCGGCGGCGCTGGGGCCCGGGGCTGCGGCGGGGGTGACGGGCACGTACCGCTGGATCGCCGCGCACGGCCGCGACCTGTACGGCGCGGACGGGGCGGCAGGGCGGCCGGGGACGCGGGTCACCGCGCCGCAGGAGTGGCTCACCGCGCGGCTGGGGGCCGCCCGATGAGGCCGCCCGAGCACCTGGAGGAGGTGCGGGCCGAGGTCGTGCGGCATCACCGGGTGATCGAGCGCTGGCTGGCGGGGACGGTGCCGCGTGACGAGTTCGCGAGGTTCGCCGGCGCCCACGCCCCGGCCTTCACGCTCGCGGCCCCGGACGGGCGGCTGCTGTCACGGGCCGAGGTGCTGACCGAGGTCGAGGCCATGTACGGGGGCGTGCCCGGAGCCCGGATCGAGATCCGCCACGTCACCGTGGTCGCCGCCGCCGGGGCCGTGGTGGTGGCCGCGTACGAGGAGTGGCAGGGCGGCGCGGGACGGCGCTCGACGGCCGTGTTCGAGCGCCGGCCCGGCGGGCTGAGCTGGCTGCGCCTGCACGAGACCGCGGTCGAGGAGGCAGGTCGCCAGGACGAAGGGTCGTAGCCCTGGACCGGCGTCAGCCGGCGGCGTGCCCGGCCCCCAGGAGCGAGAAGGCCAGCTCGGCGGCGCGTACCGCCTCCGGCTCGACCTCGGCGATCGGGCGGCCGGCGACCAGCGCCTCCCAGGAGCGCCGGGCGAGCACGCGCTGCGTGGCCAGCGTCTGAGCGGCCAGCAGGTCGGCCGTCAGCCGGTCCATGGTCTCGGCCAGCGCCTCGGCCAGGGCGCTCTCGTCCACGGCCATGTACTGGAACACCCGTGTCGCCAGGCTCGGCGTGGAGAAGACGAGGCGGTAGTAGGCCACCACCGCCGGGTGGTCGTTGAGCCCGGTGACCGGCTCGTGGCGGGCCAGCCCGTCGAGGAAGTGACGGCGCAGCGCTGCCAGGGGGGTCTCGCCCGCCGCCCGGCCGCGCACCACGCGGGCGGCCTCGCCCTGATGGTCGGCGATGCGGTGCAGGACGAGGTCCTCCTTGGTCGGGAAGTACTTGAACAGCGTCGGCTTCGACACGCGCGCCGCGGCCGCCACCTCGGTGACCGGCACCTCGTCGAAGCCGCGCTCCAGGAAGAGCGAGATGGCGGCCTCCGAGATCGCCTCGTGGACGCGCTGCCGATGCTGCTGCCTCAGTCCTGTCATGGATCCACTCTAGCAAAGCGTTAACCTGGTTAATATATTGACCAGGTTAACACTTTCCGGAGGGGCGCACATGGACGAGCTGGAGAACGGCGTGGACGGGCTGGAGCAGGAGCGGCGGTACGTCGAGACGTGCCGGGCGGGGCTGCGCCGCATGCTCGACGCCGCGCGGGACAACGTGATCGTCGGCGAGACCGTCGCCGGTGACCGCTACAGCGCCGAGCGGCTCGGCCGCTACCTCAAGAGCCTGGCCAAGGAGCTGACCGAGGAGCCGGACGGCCCGCCGTTCTTCGGCCGCCTCACCTTCGAGCGCCGGGACGGCGCCGCGCCCACGGAGGGCACGGGGGCCGCGGAGGGCACGGGGGCCGCGGACGCGGACGGGCACGACGGCCGGACGTACTACATCGGCAGGCGGCACATCCCCGGCGAGCACGGCGGCCCGCCGGTCGTCATCGACTGGCGGGCGCCCGTCGCCCGGGCCTTCTACCGAGCCGGCGCGCGGGACCCGCAGGGGGTGGCGGTGCGCCGCCGGTTCGGCTGGTCGGACACCACGCTGACGTCGTACGAGGACGAGCGGCTGGGGCGCGGCGAGGAGCGCCGCAGCCGCCTGCTGGCGGCCGAGATCGAGCGGCCGCGCGTCGGTCCGATGCGCGACATCGTCGCCACGATCCAGCCGGAGCAGGACGACCTGGTCCGCACCGGCCTGGAGGACTCGATCGGCGTGCAGGGGGCGCCCGGCACCGGCAAGACCGCCGTGGGCCTGCACCGCGCGGCGTACCTGCTGTACGCGTACCGGCAGCGGCTCCAGCGCGGCGGCGTCCTCGTCCTCGGCCCCAACCGCGCCTTCCTCGGCTACATCGCGGCGGTCCTGCCCGCGCTGGGCGAGGTGGACGTGGAGCAGACGACGCTGGACGGGCTCATCGCCACGGTGCCGGTCAAGGCCCGGGACGACGTGCGGGCGGCGGCGGTCAAGCACGACGCCCGGATGGCCGAGGTGCTGCGCCGGGCCCTGTACGGGCGGATCTCGAAGCCGGTCGAGCCGGTGGTGGTGACCGAGGGGTCGTTCCGGTGGCGGGTGGAGGAGGACGAGCTGCGCCGCGTCGTGGACGACACCCGGCGTGACGCGCTGCCGTACGCGACCGGGCGGGAGCGGGTGCGGGCCCGGGTGGTGGCGCTGATGCGCCGCCAGGCCGAGGCGCGTGGTCACAGCCCCAACGCCGCCTGGGAGCGCCGCACGGGCCGCGCGATCGCGGCGTGGCTCGACGAGGTCTGGCCGGCGGTCCGGGCCGAGCAGGTGGTGCACGAGGTGCTGTCCGGCCGGTGGACGCCCGCCGGCGGCGAAGGCGGGCCGCTGGGCGCGGGCGAGTGGGCGGCCGTCGTGTGGGAGCGGCCGGCGCGCACGTACAAGAGCGCGAAGTGGTCGGCGGCCGACCTCGTGCTGATCGACGAGGTCGCCGGCCTGCTGGAGCGCCCGCGCGGCTACGGCCACGTCATCGTGGACGAGGCGCAGGACCTGTCCCCCATGCAGTGCCGCGCCGTGGCCCGGCGCGCCGAGCACGGCTCGCTCACCGTGCTGGGAGACCTGGCCCAGGGCACGACGCCGTGGGCGGCCCGGTCGTGGCCGGAGCTGATGGCGGCGCTGGGCAAGCCGGAGGCGCGGGTGGTGGAGCTGACCACGGGCTTCCGGGTGCCGGCGGTCGTCGTGGAGCTGGCGAACCGGCTGCTGGCCGCCCTGGACGCGGGCGTGCCGGCGACCCGCTCGTACCGCTCGGACGGGCGGCTGCGGGTGACCCGGGTTCCGGGGCTGGAGCGGGGCGTGGTGGCGGCGGCGCGGGAGGCGCTGGAGTTCGAGGGGTCGGTCGGGGTCGTCGCCGCCGACGCGGACGCCGAGGCGCTGACCGCCGCGCTGTGGGACGCCGGGCTGGACGTGGGCAAGCGGCTGAGCGTGGTCCCGGTCTCGCTGGTCAAGGGGCTGGAGTACGACCATGTGGTGCTGGCCGAGCCGGCCGCGATCGCCGAGGCGGAGGAGCGGGGGCTCAACCGGCTGTATGTGGCGCTGACCCGCGCGGTGTCCCGGCTGGACGTGGTGCACGCCCGGCGGCTGCCGCCGGAGCTCGGTGACCCGGCGCCGGTCGCGGGCCGGGCGGCGCCTGAAACTTTCTCGACCGCCGGCTCAGCCTGAGCCGCCCCGACCAGCCCTCATGCCGGCCGTGACGGGCCCGCCCGACGGCCGGCATTGACCTACGGAAAGCGCTTTCCTACCGTGTGTGCAACCGCTTTCCCGTGACCGCGAGGTCACCTCCGCAGAGGAGCTCAGCGATGAGCACACGAGGACGCACCCCCACCCTGATCACTGGCCTGATCACCGGCCTGGCCGCCGCGGCGGCCGCCGTCACCGCGCTCGCCGCGCCCGCCTCCGCCGTACCGCACTCCGACGATCCGGCCGCGGCCCTGGCCGCCGAGACCTCTCCCGTCGGCTGGGCCGGCCAGGGCGGCGGCACCACGGGCGGCGGCGGCACGCCCCCGACGACCGTGAACTCCGCCTCCGCTCTCAAGACGGCCCTGTCCTCCGGCTCGGCCGCCGTGATCCGGGTCTCGGGGACGATCTCCTGCTCCGGCATGCTGAAGGTGACCTCCAACAAGACCGTCCTCGGCAACTCCGGGGCGACGATCTCCGGCTGCGGGTTCAACGTCGCCAGCGCCTCCAACGTCATCATCCGCAACCTCACGTTCCGCAACTGGAACGACGACGGCATCAACGTGCAGTACTCGACCCGGGTGTGGATCGATCACAACTCCTTCAGCAACGGCTACGACGGAGCGGTGGACATCAAGCGCGCCAGCGACTACGTCACCGTCTCCTGGAACAAGTTCTCCGACCACGACAAGACCATGCTGCTCGGCCACAGCGACGACAACGGCTCGGAGGACCGCGGCCACCTGCGGGTGACGTACCACCACAACTGGTTCGACGGCACCAACCAGCGCCACCCGCGGGTGCGCTTCGGCAACCCGGTGCACGTCTACAACAACTACTACTCCGGCATCGGCAGCTACGGCGTGGCCTCCACCAAGGAGGCGGGCGTGCTCGTCGAGGGCAACTACTTCGAGAACACCGACGACCCCTTCCACCGCGGTGAGGGCAGCTCGCCCGCCGCCAACCTGGTGGCCCGCAACAACCACTTCGTCAACTCCGGCAGCGGCGACGCGGGCGGCAGCGTCGCCACGATCCCGTACTCCTACCCGCTCGACGCGGCCTCCGGCGTCAAGACCATCGTGACCGGCGGAGCCGGCGCCGGCCGGATCAGCCCCTGACCCGCGCGGACCGGACGCCCGGGTACGGGCCTCCCACCGCGGGGAGGCCGTACCCGGAGCCCACGACTCCCGGCGGCGCGCCCGGCCGCGCCCGCACATGACGGCGGCCCTCAGCTGGCGGCGGACGGGCAGCCGCCCTCAGGTGGCGGCCAGTGCGACCGTCGGCGACAGGCGGGCGGCGCGCATCGCCGGGTAGATCCCGGCGATCGTGCCGATGACCAGGGTGGCCGCGACCGCCCCGCCGATCGCCCACGGCGGCACCACCGGCGGCCAGCCGCGCGCCAGCGCGTACCCGGCGCTGGCCAGCGTCCCCAGCGCCGCCCCCGCGATCCCGCCGAGCGCCGACAGCAGCAGCGACTCGGTCAGGAACTGCACCCGCACCTGCCCCCGGGTCGCGCCCAGCGACCGGCGCAGCCCGATCTCCCTGCGCCGCTCCAGCACCGAGATGACCATCGTGTTGGCCACCCCGACACCGCCGACCAGCAGCGCGACGGCGCCGAGGCCGAGCAGCAGGTTCGTGAACGCGCCGGCCGCGGCGGCCCGGGCGGCCAGCGCGTCGGAGGGCCTGCTGACCTCGACCTCGCCCGGGTTCTCGGGGTTGACCGTGCGGGCCAGCACGTTCCGGACCGCCTCGACCGCCTCCTCCGCCGACCGCTCGTAGATCGTCGTGGGGTGTCCCCCGAACCCGAGGAGGCTCTCCGCGGCGGGGAAACCGACGAGGGCCGAGCGGTCGATCTCCGGTGCCAGCGGCATCGTCCGCAGGATCCCGACCACCGTGAACCACCGTCCGCCCGTCCAGACCCGCACGCCGGTGCGGTCGATGCCGAGCCGGGCGGCGGCCTCGGAGCCGAGGACGACGGCGGGCCGACGCTCGGTGCCGGCGTTCAGCCAGGCGCCCTTCGCGACGCTGCCCTCCAGCGTGGTGAGCAGCTCGGTGGTGGCGGCCTGCACGGAGATGCCGCTGGTCACGGCCTCGGGGATGCGGTCGGTACGACGGACGGTCGCCTTGACGGAGCCGGTGGCCGAGGCCGTGCGCACCGGGCCGACGCGCTTGACCATGTCCACGGCGGTGACGGGCAGCTCCGCCTCCTCGCCGAACATCGTGCGCCCCGGCGACACGGTCAGCAGGTTGGTGCCCAGCCGGTCGAGCTGCCGCATGAGCTGCTCGCGGGAGGACGACGAGATGCCGATGACCGCGACCATGGTGGCGATGCCGATGGCGATGCCCAGCGCCGACAGGACGACCCGGGTGGGACGGGCCCGCAGCCCGGCGGCCCCCACCCGCAGCACGTCTGCCGGGCTCAGCCGGGCCGGCCTCGGCCCGCGCGCTCCGGAGGCGCGGGTCATGGGCCCGCGCTTCGTGGCTCCCCGGCTCATCCCCGGACCCCCTTCGTGATCTCGGCCGGCGGGGCGGTCCCGTCACCCTCGTCGCCGTCGATGCGGCCGTCGAGCAGGCGCACCCGGCGGGGGCACCAGGCCGCGATCTCCGCGTCGTGCGTGATGATCGCGATGGTGGTGCCGGCCGCGTGCAGGTCGCGCAGCACTCCGAGGACCTCCGCGCCGGCGCCGGAGTCGAGGTTGCCGGTGGGCTCGTCGGCCAGCAGCAGCCGCGGGTCGCCGGCGACGGCGCGGGCGACGGCCACGCGCTGCTGCTCGCCGCCCGACAGCTGGTACGGCCGGTGACCCAGCCGGTGGCCGAGGCCGACCCGTTCCAGGGCGGCGGCGGCCCGCTCGCGCCGGACCCGCCGCGGGGTGCCGGTGTAGAGCAGGCCGTCGGCCACGTTGTCCAGGGCGCTCAGGCCCGGACCGAGATGGAACTGCTGGAAGACGAACCCCAGCGTGCGGCCGCGCAGCGCCGACAGCTCGCGGTCGGACAGCGTGGCGACGTCGTGCCCGTCGACGCGGACGGTCCCCGAGGTGGGCCGGTCGAGGGTGCCGACCATGTGCAGCATGGTCGACTTGCCGGACCCGGACCGGCCGACGATGGCCAGCAGCTCGCCGTCGGCCACGGCCAGGTCCACGCCGCGCAGCGCCCGCACGTCCTCGGGGTAGACCTTGGTCACGCCCCGCAGCTCCACCACGTACGACACCGCGCCCGAGCCCGCGCCCGAGCCCGATGCCGCACCCGAGGCCGCGCCGGATTCCGCGCCGGAGCCCGCGGCGAGGCCCTCGGAAAGGGTGCCGGTCATGTGGACGGCACCCCGACCTTCATGCCCTCCGCCAGCCCGGCGCCCTCGACCTCGACCCGGCCGCCGCCGAACGCGCCGGTCCGCACGCCCACGATCCGGGTCGCGCCGCCCTCGACCACCTCGACGCCGAACCCGCCCTCGCGCAGCGCCAGCAGCGCCTCGACCGGCACGGACAGCACCCCCTCGCGCCGCTCGCTCTCCATCTCGACCTCCACCGGCGCCTGGTCGAGGCGGGTCCTGGGTGTCTTGGCCAGGGTGATGTCGACGTCCACGGTGACGTTCTGGTCCTGGCCCTGTCCGCTGGTCTCGGCGACCGTGCCGACCGAGGTGATCTTCCCGGAGACGCGTTCGCCGCCGGGCAGCTCCACGGTCACCTTCGCGCCCTTGCGGGCCAGCGCCTGGTCGTCGGCGTCGAGGTCCACGTGGACCAGCCGGCGCACGCCGCTGACCGTCAGGGTGCGGCGGCCCGGTGTGAGCCGGTCGCCCACCTCCACGGCCGCGTCGGTGACGCGGACGACCGACGGCAGGAACACCACCTGCGACGCGTCCACCCGTCCCGTCTCCGGGAGCCCCCGGTCGTCCTGCCACTCCTTGACCGCGAGGTACGTGGCGTAGCTGAAGTGCTCGTCCACGGTCAGGTAGTCGCCGTGGCCGAGGGCCTTGAGGTTGCGCTCCAGCTGCTCGACGTCCGGCCCGTCGGAGACGCCCTGGCGCAGCTCCCGGTACAGCGGCAGCTTGCCGTACATGAGCACGACCGGTTCGCGGTCGGCCGACAGCAGCGCGTGGCCGCGGCGCACCACGGCCCCCTCGGCGGCCACCCACGTCACCGTGCCGGACGCACCCGTGGTCACCTGGCGCTCGCCGGAGTACGTGAGCGCCCCGGTGACGGTCTTGGTGTCCACGAGGTCCTGCCGGGTGATCTCCGCCGTCGCCGGTACGGCCTGCCGCGCGGGGGCCGCCGCGCCGGTGCCGCCGTCGCCGAGCACGGCCACGGCCGTCCACGCGGCGGCCACGGCGAGCACCCCGGCTCCGGTGAGCGCGAGCCCCTTCCTCATCGGGGGCCGCCGCCGGGCTCGAACTCCTTGCACGCCGCGTGGGCGGCCTCGACCTTCTCCTCGGGCGTCCCGGGCTTGACCTTGATCTCGATCCGGCCGTCGGTGGACGGGTCCGCCATGTCGATGCCGTTCTCGCGCATGCACTGGGCGAACTTCAGCGCCTGGTCGCGCGCCTTCGGATCCATCTTGCCCTTGGCCTCGCCGACCGCGGCCTCCATGAAGTGCCCGCACGCCTTCTGGGCCTCCTGCATCTTGGCCTCGTCGCCCTTGCGGGACTTGATCCGGATGCCGCCGCCGGGCTCCGGGTCGTCCATCTCGATGCCGTGCTCGCGCATGCACTGCGCGAACTTCAGCTGGGCGTCCCTCGGGTCCATGGAGGGCGCGGCGGAGGCGGTCGCGCCGCCGGTGCTCGCGCTCGCTCCACCGGTGCTCGCCACGCCGGCCACTCCGTCCGCGGCCGGTGTGCCGCCGCCGCACGCGGACAGGCCGGACAGGGCCGCCGTCGCGCAGACGGCCGCCAGCAGGAATCGCAGGTTCATCGTTGTCGCTCCTTCGCGGGCGCCGCCGGACGTTCGCCGCGGCGCGAGCCTCACTCCAGCGGGGCGGGTGCTAAACGGCGATAAGCCGCCCCAGGCGCCCTTATCCGCCGCTAACACCCGATCCGCCAAGGTCAGTGCGGGACGGAAAGGGGGCCCGGGATGCGGGTGCTCGTCGTGGAGGACGAAGAGGAGCTGGCCGACGCCATCGCGCGGGGGCTGCGGCTGCACGCCATCGCGGTCGACGTGGCCTACGACGGGCAGGAGGCGCTGGAGCTGGCCACGTACGTCCCGTACGACGTGGTGGTGCTGGACCGCGACCTGCCCGAGGTGCACGGCGACGAGGTGTGCCGGGAGCTGGCGGGAGGGGACGCGGCGGGCCGGGTGCTCATGCTGACCGCGGCCGGCCGGGTGCGCGACCGGGTGGACGGGCTGTCGCTGGGCGCGGACGACTACCTGATCAAGCCGTTCACGTTCGCCGAGCTGGTGGCGCGGATCCGGGCGCTGTCGCGCCGCTCCCGGCGGGACGGCCCGGCGCCGCTGGAGCGGGCGGGCGTGCGGCTGGACCCGGGCCGCCGCACGGTCACCCGCGACGGGCGGCCGATCGTGCTGAACCGCAAGGAGTTCGACGTGCTGCACGCGCTGCTGCGCGCGGACGGGCGGCTGGTCACCTCGGCGGAGCTGCGCAGGAGCGCGTGGGACGAGTACGCCGACGCGGCCAGCGGGGTGCTGCGGGTCACGCTCACCTCGCTGCGCAGGAAGCTCGGCTCTCCCCCGCTGATCGAGAACCTGCCGGGTCAGGGGTACCGGCTGTGAGGGCGCCCCTCGGCCGGTGGAGGCCCCGGCGCGACCGGCGGCGGGACCGGCCGCCGGGCCGCGTCCGGCTGTGGCACCGGCTCGGGCTGCGGATGCGGCTGACGATCCTGTACGGCGGGCTGTTCTTCCTGGCCGGGTCGCTGCTGCTGTGGTCCACGTACCTGCTGACCGCGCGGGCGCTGAGCCAGCAGTTCTCCCTCGGCTTCACGAAGATCGTCACCAACAAGCCGCTCGTGACGGTCACCCAGGCGCCGTCCGACGACGTGATGTTCCAGCAGGTGAAGGGGGACGTGCGGCAGCGGGCCGCGACCGTGCTGGACGACATGCTGCGCTCCTCGGCGGCCATCATGGTGCTGCTCGGCGTCCTCGCGGTGGTGCTCGGCTACCTGGTCGCCGACCGGGCGCTGCGCCCGCTCGACCGGGTGACCGAGACGGCCCGCAGGCTCTCCGAGAGCAACCTGCACGAGCGCATCGCGCTGGACGGACCGCCCGACGAGGTCAAGCGGCTGGCCGACACGTTCGACGCGATGCTCGACCGGCTGCACCGGGTGTTCGAGGGGCAGCGGCGCTTCATCGCCAACGCCTCGCACGAGCTGCGCACCCCGCTGGCCATCAACCGCACGGTGCTGGAGGTGTCGCTGGAGGAGCCGGCCGCCTCGGAGGACCTGAAGGCGCTGGCGCGGGCCCTGCTCGGCACCAACGCCCGCTACGAGCGGCTCATCGAGGGGCTGCTGCTGCTCGCCCAGTCCGAGCAGGAGCTGGGCGTGCGCAAGACCGTGGACGTGGCCCAGGTGGCGCGCATCGTGCTGGAGCAGCTCGACCTCGCCGGGCGCAGGCGGCCCCTCACCCTGCACGCCGACCTGCGCCCGGCCCTCGCGCTGGGCGATCCCCTGCTGATGGAGCGGTGCCTGTTCAACCTGGTGGAGAACGCGGCGAAGTACAACGTGCGCGACGGCCAGGTGTGGGTGCGGGTGCGCCCGGAGGCCGGCCACGCGGTGGTCGAGGTGGACAACACCGGCCAGACCGTCCCGCCGTACGAGGTGGAGGACCTGTTCGAGCCGTTCAGGCGGCTCCAGGGCGACCGGCTGCGCTCGGCGCGCGGCTCGGGGCTGGGGCTGTCGATCGTGCGGGCCATCTGCGACGCGCATGCCGGCACGGTCACGGCCGAGGCCCGCCCGGAGGGCGGCCTGAGCGTCACCGTACGGCTCCCGGAGGCGCCGTCCTGAGCCGCCCGTGCGATCCTGAGCCGGTGCTTCCCCCGATGGACGAGCTGCGCGAGCTGGTCACCGCCCGCCTGGCCGCCTTCCCCCGCCGCGAGGTGCCGCCCGCCCCCGGCGTCCGCCGCGCCGCCGTCACCGTGTGCGTGCTGGAGGACGACGCCGGCGACCCGTACACGATCCTCATCCGGCGCTCGCCGCACGGCCGCAACGCGGGCCAGTGGGCGCTGCCCGGCGGCCGGCTGGACGACGGCGAGCAGCCGGTCGAGGCGGCGCTGCGCGAGCTGGCCGAGGAGACCGCGGTCAGCGGCGTGCGGGTGGCTGGGCTGCTGGACGACTACGTCACCGACTCCGGGTTCGTGATCACCCCGGTCGTCGCGTTCGGCGGCCGGCAGCGGCCCGTGGCGGACCCGCGCGAGGTGGCCTCGGTGCACGCCGTGCCGCTGGAGCGGTTCCTCGCGCCGGGGGTGCCGCGCTGGAGCGCCGGGCTGCTGCAGATGCCGCTGGGCCCCTCGATCGTGGTCCACGCGCCGACGGGGGCGATTTTGTGGCAGTTCGCCGAAGTGGCGCTCCGTGGCCGTGAGCTGCGGGTCTTCGACGTCGCACAGCCACACTGGACCAGGACCTGACCGAATCTTTGGGCCCGGTGGAATACGCGTCACCGGATGTCCGTTAGAGTCATGAGGCCGATGTGGTCTGTGTCCCCCGGGCCGCAAAATACCGCCTTCACGGAATACCGTTCGGCTGGAGCCGTGTTGTGCATCTCGCCGAGGAGGCGACCGCCACATCGGCCTCATCAGCTTTTCCAGGCGCCCCGGCTCCGGCCGGGGCGCCTGCCTTATGGTGGGGTGGCCGACCGACGATCAGCCAGGAGAGCCCATTGCTGTACCAAGTGGTCAAGTTCGCCGCCACGCCGCTGGCCCATGTGATGTGCCGCCCGCACATCTCCGGCGCGGCGCATGTGCCCAGGACGGGCCCCGCGATCCTGGCCGCCAACCACCTGTCCGTCCTCGACTCGTTCCTGCTGCCGACGCTGCTGCCGCGGCCCGTGACGTTCGTCGCCAAGAACGAGTACTTCTCCGGCAACCCGGTCTCCGGCTGGTTCATGCGCCTGGGCGGCAGTCTGCCCATCGACCGTGACAGCGCGCACGCCGCGCAGGCCATGCTCGACGCGGCCACCGAGGTGCTGGAGCGGGGCGAGCTGTTCGGCATCCATCCCGAGGGCACCCGCTCCCCCGACGGCCGCCTCTACCGCGGCAAGATCGGCGTGGCCTGGCTGGCGCTGCGCACCGGCGCGCCGGTGCTCCCCGTCGCGCTCAGCGGCACGGAGAAGGTGCTGCCGGTCGGCGCCAAGGTGCCCCGCCCGGCCAGGATCGGCATCCGGATCGGCGAGCCGATGACGTTCGACGGCGACCACACCAAGGCCCGCGACCGGCGGCGGGTCACCGACGAGATCATGGCCGCCATCCAGCAGCTGTCCGGCCAGGAGTACGTGCCCGCCTACGCCGCCAGCATCAAGGCCTCGGCCAACGGCTCCGACGGGCCGGAGACCGCAGCGAAGATCGTCGCATCGGACCCGGCGGGCGGTGGGCGCGGCTAAGCTCGTGCACCCAGCAAGCGCTGCCGAGGACCAGGGGGCTGACCAGTGGCGCGTGGCCGTACCATCGCGATCGTTTCCGGCATCACCGTGCTGGTGGTCGGCGCCGCCGGGGGCGGCGCCTACTACCTGCTGCGCACCCAGGGCAGCCCGGCCGAGACGGCACAGCGCTTCGCCACCGCCTGGCAGGCGGGTGACACGGCGGCCATGCGGGCCCAGCTGGCCGCATCGCAGCCGCTGACCGCCTACGACCAGATGCGCACCGCCCTGGCCGTCGAGTCCACGCGGGTGAAGCTGGGCAAGGTCACCGAGACCGACGACCGGGCCCGCGTCCCGTACACCGCGACGCTCAAGCTCAAGAACATCGGCGAGTGGACCTACGAGGGACGGCTCGACCTCAAGGTCGCCGACCGTGCCTGGAAGGTGGACTGGACACCGGCCGCGCTGCACCCGTCGCTGACGGCCGGCGCGTCGTTCAAGATCAAGACCAACTGGCCGGACCGGGCGGAGATCACCGACGCCGACGGCGGGCGCATCGACGACGGCAAGGCCGGCGGCTCGGTGCAGCAGCTCGTCGGCTACCTGGACAAGGCCACCAAGAAGGACGTCGCCAAGCTCGGCAGCGCCTACAAGGTCGGCCAGGCCGTGGGCCGGGGCGGGCTCCAGGAGACGTTCCAGAAGAAGCTCGCGGGCACCCCGACGACCCAGATCCAGACCGGCGGCAAGACCCTGCACACCATCGAGGGCACCGACGGCGAGCCGGTGAAGACCAGCCTCGACCCCCGCGCCCAGGCCGCCGCGGTCGCCGCGGTCAAGGACGTCAAGAAGCCCACCTCCATGGTCGCCGTGAAGGCGAGCACCGGCGAGATCCTGGCCGTGGTCAACAACGTGGGCGGCTTCAACCGGGCCCTGGACGGCCGCTACCCGCCGGGCTCCACCTTCAAGGCGGTCACGGCGATCGGGCTGCTCGCCGCGGGCGTCGCACCCGGCGACTCGGTCACCTGCCCCAAGTACGCGACCGTGGGCGGGCTGAAGATCCGCAACTCCGAGGAGGAGGAGTTCGGGTCGCTGTCGTTCCTCGACTCCTTCGCCCACTCGTGCAACACCACGTTCGCGCCGATGGCCGAGCGGCGGCTCGGCGCCGACAAGCTGCTGCGGACGGCGGAGTCGGTCGGCTTCAACCAGCCACTCAACATCGGCGTGCCCGCCACCAAGGCCAGTCTCCCGCGCGCCCAGTCCGACGCCGAGCTCGCCGCCGAGGCGTTCGGGCAGGCCCGGATCACGGCCAGCCCGCTGTCGATGGCGTCGGTGGCCGCCGCCATCGCCGACGGCACCTGGCGCCCGCCGACGCTCGTGCCCGGGCTCCCGCAGAAGGCCGAGGAGCACCCGCTGCCCGACGGGGTCAAGGAGTCCATGCACGAGCTGACCGCCGCCGTGGTCACCAAGGGCACCGCCAAGGGCGCGGGCCTGCCGGCCGGCACCCACGGCAAGACCGGCACCGCCGAGTACGGCACCGGCGAGAAGCTGGAGACGCACGCCTGGTTCATGGGGTTCAAGGGCGACGTGGCGTTCGCGGTGGTGGTGGAGGGCGGCGGCACGGGCGGCAAGGTCGCCGCGCCGATCGCCGCCGCCTTCCTGCGCGGCCTCTAGCCCTGGGACTCAGGACAGGAAGCGGTCGATCTCGCGGGCGACCGCCTCCGGCTTCCCGCCCGCGGCGGCGTTGCCGGTGGCGTTGTGGTCCAGGCCGCGCAGGACGACCCGCCGGGCGTCCGGGAGCACGCCCTCCAGCGCGGTGAGGTTCTTCCTCAGGTAGGCCTGGCTCCTGGACCCGCCCAGCAGCAGCACCTCGGCCCGCAGCTCCCGCAGCCGGGGCAGCAGGCCGGCCGTCTCGGCGACCAACCGCGCGTCGTGGTGGATCGTGGGGGCCAGCTCGCGGAAGCCGGCCTCCTCCCCCGTCCCGGTCCGCTCCTGCCGCTCGACGAACGTGGTGGTGAGCCGTTCCATCAGGCGGCGGGGCATGATCCGGAACACCGGCGAACCCATGCGGGTGCCCAGCATGCCGGTGACGAGCGCGGCGCTGGTCCGCCCCTCGGCGATCTCCCGGTCGAAGCGCGCCAGCCAGCCCGTGTCGTTGGACCCGTCGATGTCCAGCGGCGGCTCGAACGCGACGACGCGGCGGACGTCCGGCCGGGACAGCGCGGTGAGCAGGGCGATGATCGCGCCCGAGCTGACCCCGGCCACGTCGCGCGCCCCGGTGGCGTCGAGCAGCGCGCAGACGTCCTCGACGTCCTGGCGCACGCCGTGGCCGGGACGCCGGGGGCCGCTGGCGCCGCGTCCGCGGCGGTCGGGCACGTAGAGGGTGTGGGAGCCGGCCAGGGCGCGGGCCAGCTCGATGTTGCTCGGCCCGGTCTGCATGGCTCCGTGCAGCAGCACCAGGCCGGGCCCGTCACCGAGCCGGCGGTAGGCGACGGCGGTGCCGTCGGCGGAGGTCACGTGCTCGACGACGGTCTTCATGTTGCGCATGGTCATTCCCCATCCGTGGTGTGGGCGTGCAGGTCCACGCGGGGAGGCCCGGATATGCTTGCGAGTGCCATCTCGTGGCCGGGATCCGCCCGCGCGGGTCTCGCTTCGAGGTTTCGAGGGCTCCGGCGGCGGTGTTCCCGCACCTCCTCCGGGGCCCTCCTCCGTGTTCAGGTCAGTCCGTGACGCTCCCCCTTTCGGCCATCTCGGCGACGTCCGCGGGCAGGTGGCCCGTCCCGTGGAAGGCCCGCCACTCCTCCAGCCGGGGGAACGTGCCCGCGGCCAGCTCCTCCAGCAGCGACCGGGTCCAGGCGGCCTCGGCCTCGCGCATCGCCAGGCCGTACTCCGACTCCAGGACGAACAGCCGCGGGAGGTCACCCGCGTCGTGCTCCAGCGCCGCCCGCTGGGCGGCGACGAGCTGCTCCAGGGCGTCGAGCCGCCGGCGCAGCAGGGCGGTCACCTCCTCGGGCGGAAGCCCGCCCATGACCGACAGACCCGCCTCGAACCTGCGCGGCGCCTCCTCCGGGTCGGCCAGCAGCTCGCGCGTCCAGTCGGCCAGCTCGGCGCGGCCCTCGGCGGTGATCTCGTAGACGGTGCGTTCGGGCCGGCCGCCCTGCCGGTCGCTGCCCGCCTCGCGCAGCAGGCCGTGCCGGGCCAGGTTGTGCACGACGGTGTAGAGGGACCCCCACTTGATCGCCATGTCCTGGTCCTTGCCGCGGGCCCGCAGGACGGAGGCCATCTCGTAGGCGTGCATCGGGCGCTGTGCCATGACGGACAGCACGGCGAGGGCCAGCAGGCTTCCCACCTTCCGCCGCTTCGCCATCTCGCGCGCCTCCGATCGGTTGCTCGTGTACGAATACTCGTCTACGAGTGTACGTACGCGAGCAGCCCATGGCCAGTGGAGTTCGGTGGGGCATTGACTACAAAGAGAGACCTATGGCGAGACGGGGCGTCTGTTCACCCGTGAGCGCCGCTGTCGGAGCAGGCCAAGCCGTGCACGGTGGGGAACCGCACCGGCGGACGACCCGATCGCTCCAGCCTCGCCCCCGGCGGGAGCTCCGGGCCCGATCATCCAACAAAGGCTCAAAAATCCACCCAAGACGGCTACACATGGGCCGAGATGGGGAAATGCGGATCAGAAGGACGTGGCGCTTCCGTGCTGGAGGACCATGACCAGCAGGGTAGCCACGAGCGTGGCGATGAGCACCCAGCTGATCAGGATGATGACCGTCGAGCGGCGCGGCCTCGGCCGGAGCCGGCCCTGGCCTGTGGCCTTGGCCTCGTTGCGTCGGACTCGCTCGTTGAACGACTCCAGTCGTGCCACGAGACGGGGATCGTCGTCGACGAGGTGCCGTTCGATCTGTGCCAGCAATCGCTCCTCGTCCTGCGACCAGGCCATGGGTGCACCTCCGGAACGCAAGCTCTGTGCGGGTGTTCTGCCCAACCCTGAAGATCATTAGCCCCCGCCCTGTCAGGTAATTGCCGCCTCTTTCCATTTGCGATCATCATCGAACTTATGTTCCAATCAAGGACATGCGCTGGGACAATCTCCGCCTGACGGGCACCGATGCGGACGATCCGGTCGTGCCGCTGTTCGCCCGCGGCGCGGTCACGCGCACGTTCGACACCCCCGAGTTCCGGGGGATGACGTTCTACGAGATCCACGCCCGCTCGATCATCA
Organism: Nonomuraea sp. NPDC050733; assembly: GCF_040654215.1. Taxonomy (NCBI): domain Bacteria; kingdom Bacillati; phylum Actinomycetota; class Actinomycetes; order Streptosporangiales; family Streptosporangiaceae; genus Nonomuraea; species Nonomuraea sp. NPDC050733. The sequence continues at coordinate 89,752 of NZ_JBFAHO010000009.1, forward strand.
ACCGGGTGCCCGCCGCCAGCCGCGTCCCGTTCGAGCGCACGATCAACCCCTACCGGGGCTGCGGCCACCGCTGCGTCTACTGCTTCGCCCGCAACACCCACCGCTATCTCGACCTCGACGCCGGGGCGGACTTCGACTCCAAGATCGTCGTGAAGGTCAACGCTGCCGAGCTGACCCGCAGGGAACTGGCCGCCCCCGGCTGGCGCGGGGAGCACGTCGCCATGGGCACCAACGTCGACTGCTACCAGCGCGCCGAGGGCCGTTACCGGCTCATGCCGGGCATCCTGGAGGCGCTGCGCGACGCCGCCAACCCGTTCTCGATCCTCACCAAGGGCACGCTGATCCTGCGCGACCTCGACCTGCTCGCCGAGGCGGCCGAGGTCACCGACGTCAGCGCCAATGTCTCGGTCGGCTTCCTCGACGCCGACGCCTGGCGCTCCGCCGAGCCCGGCACCCCCGACCCGCGCCGGCGCCTGGAGGTGTGCGCGACGCTCAACGAGCGCGGCATCGACTGCGGGGTGCTGATGGCGCCGATCCTGCCCTACCTCACCGACTCCCCCGCCCAGCTCGACCGCACGGTCAAGGAGATCGCCGAGGCGGGCGCGACGCACATCGCGCCGATCGTGCTCCACCTGCGGCCGGGGGCGCGCGAGTGGTGGCTGACGTGGCTGTCCCGCGAGCACCCGCGCCTCGTGCCGCGCTACCTGGAGCTGTACGGCAGAGGCGCCTACGCGCCGCAGGCGTACCAGCGGCGGATCACGGAGCAGGTCAGGCGCCTGGCCGAGCACCACGGGGTCGGCGCCACCACCTCCGGCCGCACCCGCCGCGTCCGCCGGCCGCGCCCCGCGGACACACCGGCCGCCAAGCCTCCGGCGGCCGAACAACTGCCTCTGCTGTGACACTTTGCGGCGTATGGGGCAGCCCTGACTGGACTCGCCCATGATGCGATGTCGGGTTTCAGCGCTAAACGGGTATTAAGCGGCCTAGTGTGCCATTCGGGCACCATAGCCACTCGGGGGAAACGATGGCAGAGGCCAAGAAGAAACCGGCGACCAAGTCCGGCAAGTCCAAGAAGGAAGCGATCAAGACCAGCAGGCAGGTCAAGGACGCCAAGAAGGACAGCCGGAAGCCGGACGAGGCGTAGCCGGTGAGATGACGGGCAGCCGCGGCCCCGGCCCGGCTGCCCGCCCCCCGCGCACTCTCCGTCCCGGGCCGCTCACGCGCACGTGGCGCAAGATCTCGGCTCCATCACCGGTGCAACCTTAGCGGCATTTGGGGCGTCTAATGATCATAGGTGGGGATAGTGCCACGGGGATGAATGGTGCACTCCGCCGAAGCGAGACAATAAGCCGGTGGTGAGAATGGCTCACCACCGGCCACGTGTGTTGTGACACTCTCGAGCCAAGGGGGATCCCGCAGGTGCGCGCACTGGCACGCAAGGGCAGGTCGGCGATGGTCCGGCTGTACAAGGGCTACAACCGGCGCAAGGTGCGCAAGGCGCCGCCCCCCTCCCTTCATCAGGTCCGGATCCTGCTGCTGCACGCCAACGGCATGGGCGGGACGATCAGAACCGTGTTCAACCTGGCCAGCTACCTGGCGCGTGAGCACGACGTGGAGATCGTCTCCATCCTGAAGGAAGCCGAGCAGCCGTTCTTCCCGATCGACCCGCGGGTGAAGTTCCGCTTCCTGGACGACCGGCTGAACCCCAGCCCGGATCCCGTGCGGGCGATGCTGTCGAAGATGCCGAGCCGGCTGATCCCCAAGGAGGAGACCGCCTACCACCGGTTCAACCTGTGGACCGACCTCAAGCTGGCCCGCTACATACGCTCGCTGGACACCGGCGTGCTCATGGCGACCCGGCCCGGCCTCAACCTGGCCATGGCCCAGCTCGCCCTGCCCAGCGTCATCACGGTCGGCCAGGAGCACGTGGCCCTGCGCACGCAGGTGGAGCCGATGCAGGAGCTCATCAAGTGGCGCTACCGCCGCTTCGACGCGCTCACCACGCTGACCAAGGCCGACCTGCGCGACTATCGCGCCACGCTGCCCAAGAAGCCCAAGCGCCTGGTGCGGATCCCCAACGCCGTGCCGCCCATGGAGGGCGGCGTGTCCAAACTGGACGCCAAGGTCGTCGTGGCCGTCGGCCGGATGACCCGGCTCAAGGGCTTCCACCGGCTGATCACCGCCTGGGAGCAGGTCGCGCAGGCGCACCCCGACTGGCAGCTGCGCATCTTCGGCGCCGGTCCGCAGGAGGACAACCTGCGCACCCAGATCGCCGAGGCCGGCCTGGAGGGCAAGGTCGTGCTGCCCGGCCCGACGTCCGACGTGGGCGCTGAGCTGGAGAAGGCGTCGATCTTCGTGCTGAGCTCGCGCCACGAGGGCTTCCCGATGACGATCCTGGAGGCCATGGCCAAGGGGCTGGCGATCGTCAGCTTCAACAGCCCGCACGGGCCCAAGGAGATGATCACCGACGAGGTCGACGGGCTGCTCGTCAAGCCGCGTACCAACGCCAACCTGGCGACGTCGATCATGCGGGTGATCGAGGACGAGGACCTGCGCCGCCGGCTGGCCGCCGGCGCGCTGGAGACGGCCCGCACGTACGACATCGACGCCGTCGGCGCGCAGTGGGACGCCCTGCTGGAGGAGCTGCTGGCCCGCCGCAACGGCACCTGGGTCAAGCCGGAACCCGCGACCGCCGCCACCCCGGAGACCCCGGACGGCCCCGAGGACTCTTCGCAGGACGACCCCCGGGACGAGGACGATCCGCAGAGCGCGGACGAGGCCGGCGACGATTTTGACGGCGAGGCCGCCCGTGAGGCCGGCGCCGGCCGTGACCGGGAGGAGCCGGGACGGATGGCGTACGACCTGCACGGCCCGGCCGTGAACCAGGCCCCCGCCTCGTCCGCGTAACCGCACCTCACTTCACCCCGGCGCCGGCGTCGCGGCCGGACGGCGCAGCGCGGCCCGCAGGTTTCCTGCGGGCCGCACCGGTGGGACACCGACCCGGCCGGCCCGGGTCGTGTGGAATCCCTTCGCACGATCACCCGCTGAGGCCGACGTCACGCGGGTTCGGGCCGTGCAAGTCACACCTTCCTGCCCTGCCCGATGTCCATGCCTTACCGTGTCAAAGTCGGCCATGGCGGGAATCTCTCTAGAGATCTGTGCCCAACACCCCGTCACCCCCACTTCGGAGGCGTGCTTGAGCACGAAGGACACGGTCGCGCTCATCGCGGGAGGCGTCCTCGTGGTCTCCCTGTTCGGGACCGCGAAGAGCACCCAGGCCACCGGCTCCGCCGTCAACACCGCCACCAGCCCGCTCGCCAACGCCGGCGGCACCCGCCCCGGCCTGGCCCCCGTCACCTCCGGCGCCGACCGGGCCGCCGCCCGCAAGCTCATCTCCCGCCTGCGTGTCAAGGGCCGCGGCCCCTCCACGGGGTACGCGCGCACCCGGTACGGCGACAACTGGGCCGACACCGCCTCCGGCGTCCCGTACGCGGGCAACGGCTGCCGTACCCGTGACGACCTGCTGACCCGCGACGGCCAGGAGGTCCGCTACCGCAAGGGCTCCCGCTGCGAGGTGGTGGCCATGCGGCTGACCGACCCGTACACGGGCCGGTCCATCGAGTGGCGCAAGGCCCGCGCCGACGAGGTGCAGGTGGACCATGTGGTCCCGCTCGCCTACGCCTGGCGGATGGCCGCCACCCGCTGGCCGATGTCCAAGCGTCTGGACTTCGCCAACGACCCGCTCAACCTGCTGCCCGTGGACGGCGCCGCCAACGAGCAGAAGGACGCCTCAGGCCCGGCGAGCTGGCTGCCGCCCCGGCGCCGCATCCGCTGCGCGTACGTGACCCGGTTCGCCCAGGTCGCGCTCAAGTACGGTGTGCCGGTCATCCCGGCCGACAAGCAGGCCATGCTCACCCAGTGCCGCTGACGACCGCGGGAAGGGAAAGGGCCGTCCGGGGCTTCTACCGGCCGTCCAGCCATGCGAAGCCGTGGCCGAACGTCGTCTCGGCCAGCGCCCGCTGCCCGGCGACGTTCGGGTGGAAGAAGTCCCACTTGCTGATGTGGTCGAGCGTGAACCGGAACCGGAACACCGCCCCCTCGTCCGTACGGCAGGCCTCCCCCAGCGCGGCGCACGCCTCGGCCGCCGCCTGGTTGTAGGCGATCACCCGATTCCGCACCCGTTCGCGCCGCGCGACGTCGGCGCGCTTGACCGACGAGGGGCGGGCCAGCATGGACTGGCAGATCCGCCCGCCCGTCCAGAACGTGCGGGCGAGCACGTTGCCCCTGCCGACGTGCCACAGCCGCCGCAGGTCCGGGATGCCGGCCACGAACACCCGCACGCCGGGCACCCCGTCACGCAGCGCCGCCAGCGCCGCGTCCAGCCGCTGCCGGTACACCTCCACCGGCGTCATCTCCCGCTCGGTGCCCACGCACGCGTCCTGGGCGCCGATGAGGATCGTCACGTAGCCGGGTTTGAGGTCGATCGCCTGGCGTACCTGGCTCATCAGGCCGGCGCTGGTCGCGCCGGGCACGGCGAGGTTGCGGTTGTGCCCGCGAAGGTCGCCGTCGAGCCGCAGCAGCCGCAGGTAGTGGCTGGCGACGTCGGCGTTGTCGCCGGCCGACCAGGAGCGGGAGGTGCACGAGACGTACCAGCCGCAGGCGTTGAACCCCGCGGAGATCGAGTCGCCCAGAGCCACCATCGACGTCGGCGCCGGGACGCCGGTGTCGGCCCGCGCGGCGACTTGCGCGGCGGCCTGCACGGCACCGGGGCCGGACAGGAGGACCAGGGCGGCGAGCAGGCGAGGGATCATGGCCCTCAAGGTAGGGACCCGATCTTGGACCGGCTATGACCGGCGGGGAAGGTCGGCCATTTCACAACCGACTTCATATCGCGGCTTGACAGTCGCCCCGAGGCCCGGCGGGCCCAGGGGTCCAGCCCGCTAGGACCCCAAATTGGCAAATGTCGAGGTTTTTCTTGGATCCATGACCGTTACCACCCATTCCAGGGGGTCACAGTCGAACGTGTTCAGTTCCCGCATAGAGTGTCTTGGGTGAGTGTCGCGCTCGGAACCACCCGCCCGCTACCGGTTCGCACCACCCCCGTGGGCGACCCCGGTGACCTGCTGGCTTCCCTGCCGAGGACCGCGCCGTTCGCGTGGATCCGTCACGGCGAGGGGCTCGTCGGCTGGGGGGAGGCCGCTCGCGTCACCGTGCCGCCGGGGCCGCGCCGCTTCGCGTGGGCCCGCCAGTGGCTGGCCGACGTGCTGGGCGACGCCCGCATCGAGGACGCCGTCCAGACGCCCGGCTCCGGGCCCGTCGCCTTCGGCACGTTCACCTTCGACGAGGACGCGCCCGGCTCCACCCTGATCGTGCCCCGGACGATCCTGGCCCGCCGCGACGGCCGCGCCTGGCTGACCACGGTCGGCGAGCCGGGCCTGCAGCCGTTCACCCCGATCCGCACGCCGGGCCGCATCCGCTACAGCGACGGCAGCCTGACCGCGCCCGAGTGGGAGGCCATCGTGGCCCGGGCCGCCCGCCGCATCCGCGCCGGCGAGCTGGAGAAGGTGGTGCTGGCCCGCGACCTGCTGGCCACAGCCGAGCGCCCCATCGACATCCGGCTGCTGCTGGACCGGCTCAGCCGCCGCTACCCGGAGTGCTACACCTTCTCCGTCGCGGGCCTCGTCGGCGCGACGCCCGAGCTGCTGGTCCGCCGTACCGGCAAGCACATCGAGTCGCTCGTCCTGGCCGGCACGACGCCGCGCGGCACCAGCGCCGCCGACGACCTCGCCCGCGGCACGGCCCTGTTCGCCTCGGAGAAGGACCGCCACGAGCACGAGTGCGCCATCGCGTCCGTCCGGCAGACGCTCGCGCCGCTGTGCTCCTCGCTGCACACGCCCGACGAGCCGGAGCTGCTCGTCCTGCCGAACGTCCAGCACCTGGCCAGCCACGTCACCGGGCGGCTGGCCGACGGGGCGTCCGTGCTGGACGTCGTGGCGGCCATGCACCCGACCGCCGCCGTCGGCGGCACGCCGACGGGCACGGCGATCGAGGTGATCCGCGAGCTGGAGGGCATGGACCGCGCGGGGTACGCCGGTCCGGTGGGCTGGATCGACGCCCACGGCGACGGCGAGTGGGGCATCGCCCTGCGCTCGGCCGTCGTGGAAGGGCGCCGCGCCCGGCTGTTCGCGGGGGGCGGCATCATGGGCAACTCCGACCCCAGCTCGGAGCTGGCCGAGGCCCAGGCCAAGTTCCGCGTCATGCAGTACGCGCTGGAGGGCTGACCCCGGCCCGTGCGGCGTCAGCCGGGGACGTGGATGCCCTCGCCGGTCTCCACGCGGGCCCGCCCCGCCGTGAGCGTCGCCAGCCACGCCGTGAACGCCGGCACCTCGTCCTCGCCCACCGCGACCGCGAACTCGACGGCCGCCCCGTAGGCGACGTCCCGCACGGCGTACCGTGAGGCGCGCAGGCCGTTCTCGACGCGGCCCGCCTGGTCGTGCGCCACCGACACGCGCACCAGCCGGGCCGGCACCATGCGGACGGCCTCCGCCCGGTCCAGCGTCTCCGTCACCGCCGATCCGTACGCCCGGACCAGGCCGCCGGCTCCCAGCAGGACGCCGCCGAAGTAGCGGGTGACGACCGCCACCACGTCGCTGAATCCCCGGCCGACCAGGGCCTGCACCATGGGGGTGCCGGCCGTGCCGCCCGGCTCGCCGTCGTCGTCGCCCTTCTGCAGGCGCTGCCCGATCACGTACGCGGTGCAGTTGTGCGTCGCTCCCGCATGGGCCCTGCGGCGCCCGGCGATGAACTCCTGCGCCTCCTCCACCCCGCTCACCGGCGCCATCGCGCATACGAACCGGGACCGCCGCGCCTCCGTCTCGTGCTCGATGCCGGTTTTCAGGGTGAGGTACGAAGAGGACACGTCACCACGCTACCGCCTTTACATCGTAGATCAACTGTCTGGGGCGGGCTCCCCCAGGGCGGCGGCCATGCCGATCAGGGCGTCCACCACCAGACCGGTACGGGCGGGGTCCAGGCCGCGAACCATGAGCCGCTCGACGTCGAGGACGTCCGCGCGGGCCGCGAGCAGCCGGGCGCCGCCGGCCTCGGTCAGCGTGGCCGGCAGCGCCCGGCCGTGCGGCGCGGCCTGCGGGCGCTCCACCAGGCCGGCGTCCTGGAGATTGCGCAGGACCACGTTCATCGACTGCCGCGTGACGAACGCCCCCCGGGCCAGCTCGGCGTTCGACAGCCCCGGCCGCTGGTCGAGGAGCTCCAGGCAGGCGTACTGGGGCGTGGTGAGCCCATGGCGTCGCAGGACGGCGTCCATGGCCGCGCGCAGGGCGGCGTGCGCGCGCTTGAGCTGATAGCCGACGCTCCGGTCGAGATCCAGGCCGATTTGCTCCATGTCAGCATTCTGACATACAGTCCTTCATGTCAAAGTTCTGACATGAGAGGCACATCATGACCGTCACCGGAATCGACTTCGTGGCACTGCAGGTTCGCGACCTCGAGGCGTCCGCCGCGTTCTACGAGAACCACCTCGGCCTGGAGCGGGACCCCGCCGGCCCGCCGCACGCGGTGGTGTTCGCCACGCGGCCGATCCCGTTCGCCGTGCGTGAGCCGCTGCCCGGCGTGGATCTGGACGCGACGCCGCGTCCGGGCCTGGGCGTGGCGCTGTGGCTGAAGGCGGACGACGCGCAGGCGCTGCGCGACGAGCTGGCGGCGGCGGGCGTGCCCATCGTGGCCGAGCCGGTGGACGGGCCGTTCGGCCGGACGTTCTCCTTCGCCGACCCCGACGGTTACGTCGTCACCGTCCACGACCGCTGACCGCGCCGGCGACCGTTTGCGTCCATTGAACCGTATGGTGTACGGTACACCGTACCGAGACGATGGAGGCATGGCTTGACCCCGAACGACATCCGCCCCTTCCGCTTCGAGCCCGCCCGCGCCGACCTCGACGACCTGTGGGGGCGGCTCGACCGGGTGCGCTGGCCGGACGAGGTCCCGGGGATGGGCTGGGGACACGGTGTCCCGCTCGCCCACCTGAAGGACCTCGTCCGGCACTGGCGCACCGGATACGACTGGGACGGCGCGCTGGCCGAGCTCCACGCGCACGACCAGTTCGTCACCGAGATCGACGGCCAGCGCGTCCACTTCCTGCACATCCGCTCCGAGCGGGAGGACGCGCTGCCGCTGCTGATCACGCACGGCTGGCCCAGCTCCCCGGTCGAGTACCTCGACGTCATCGAGCCGCTCAGCCGCGACTTCCACCTGGTCATCCCGTCCCTGCCCGGCTACGGGCTGTCCGGTCCCACTCGCGAGCTGGGCTGGGGCTCCACCCGGATCGCGAAGGCGTGGCTGGAGCTGATGACGCGGCTCGGCCACGAGCGGTTCGGCGTGCAGGGCGGCGACTGGGGCACGTGGATCTCCCGCGAGATCGGCGTGCTCGCCCCCGATCGGGTGGTGGGCATGCACGGCAACGGGATCATCTGCTTCCCGATCGGAGCGCCGGGCGAGCTGGACGGGCTGACCGAGGTGGAGCAGGAGCGCATGGCGTTCCGCGAGCGCTACCTGAGCGACCAGTACGCCTACAAGCTCATCCAGTCGGCCCGGCCGCAGACGTTCGCGTACGGCATGGCCGACTCCCCCGTGGCGCTGCTGGCGTGGTTCGCCGGCGTCTACCACGAGTGGAGCGACGAGGAGGTCCCGGCCGACCGGCTGCTCACCACCGTCATGCTCTACTGGCTGACCAACACGGCCGGGTCGGCGGCCCGCTCCTTCGTGGAGACACCCGACACCGACCAGGACACCAGCGTCGAGTGGGAACTCAAGCCGGCGACGGTGCCCACGTCGATCTCGGTGTTCCCGAAGGACATCCTGCGGCCGATCCGCCGCTTCGCCGAGCGCGACAACGCCATCGTGGGCTGGGTGGAGCACGAGCGCGGCGGCACGTTCGCGGCGCTGGAGCAGCCGGAGGTCTTCGCCGAGGACGTCCGCGCCTTCTTCACGTCACTGCGCTGACCGGCGGGCAGACGGGCAGGCATCGGGACACGGTCCGCGCCTTGACAGCTCTTACAGTCGGGGCGGCATCGCGCTTACTCTGGTGGTCATGTCCGTGACCCCTCTGCGGGGAGGTCCCGCACGTGAGGCCGAGCTGCTCGGCGCCGCCCTCGATGTGTTACGCGAGACAGGCTACGACCGGCTGAGCGTCGACGTGGTCGCGGCCAGGGCCCGGGCGAGCAGGCAGACCGTCTACCGGCGGTGGCCGTCGAAGGCGGAGCTCGTGGTGGCGGCGTTCGTCAACGCCGCCTCTCCGCTGCCCGAGGTGCCCGACACCGGGAGCCTGCGGGGAGACCTGCTGGCGCTGATGGAGTTCCTCGTCGCCGAACTGGAGCCGCTCGGCGACGTCGTCGCGGGCCTGGTGGGCGAGATCCGGCACAACGCCGAGCTGGCGACCGCGGTGGACCGGCACTACGTGGCGGGCCGCAGGCGGCTGGCGATGAGGGTGTTCGAGCGGGCGTGGGAGAGAGGGGAGCTGGCGGCCGCCGCCGACACCGAGCTGCTGTGGCAGCTCGGGCCGGCGACCCTGTTCTTCCGGGGCCTGATCACCGGCGAGCCGGTGGACGGCGACCTGGCCCGCCGCCTCGTCGACCACGTCATCCTGCCGCTGGCCCGCTCCCGCGGGTGAGGATGGTGCGGTTCACTCCCGCCGCAGCTCGTGCGTCAGCTCCTCCAGCTCCGCTCCCCCGGCCATCAGCGCCGTCAGCTCCTCCCGGGTGATGTCGGCCTTGCCGTACTCGCCGAGGCTCGTCCCGCGGTTGAGCAGCAGGAACCGGTCGCCGACCGGGTAGGCGTGGTGCGGGTTGTGGGTGATGAACACCACTGCGAGCCCCCGGTCGCGGGCCCGGGCGACGTACCGGAGCACGACGCCCGCCTGCTTGACGCCCAGCGCGGAGGTCGGCTCGTCGAGGATGAGGACCCGGGCGCCGAAGTGGACGGCCCGCGCGATCGCCACCGACTGCCGCTCGCCGCCCGACAGCGTGCCGACCGGCTGGTCCACGTCCCGGATGTCGATGCCCATGGCCCGCAGCTCCTCCCGGGCGACCCTGCGGGCCTTCGCCACGTCGAAGGCGATGCCCTTGCGCGGCTCGGAGCCGAGGAAGAAGTTCCGCCACACTGACATCAGCGGGATCATGGCGAGGTCCTGGTAGACGGTGGCGATGCCGCGGTCGAGCGCCTCGCGCGGGCTGCCCAGCCGCACCTCCGCGCCGTCCACGAGGTACGTCCCGGCGTCGTGCCGGTGCACCCCCGACAGGATCTTGATGAGGGTGGACTTGCCGGCGCCGTTGTCGCCCAGCACGCAGGTGACCTCGCCCGCGCCCACCCCCATCGACACGTCGCGCAGGGCCAGCACCGAGCCGAACGTCTTGCCGATGCCACGGGTCTCGATGATCAATGCTTCACCTCCTCGGCGTACCGCCTGACCAGGCGGTTGGCGAGCGTGGCCAGCAGCAGCATGGCGCCCAGGAAGAACTTGAACCAGTCGGCGTCCCAGCCCAGGAACACGATGCCCTTGTCGGCCATCCCGAAGATCACCGCGCCGATGGAGGCGCCGATCGCGGAGCCGTACCCGCCCGTGAGCAGGCAGCCGCCGATCACCGCGGCGATGATGTAGATGAACTCCTGCCCGATGCCGATGTTGGCCTGCACGGAGGTGTAGCGCAGCGCGAGGATCGAGCCGACCAGCCAGGCGGCGAACGCGGTCGTCATGAACAGCGCGATCTTGGTGCGCGCGGCCGGTACGCCCACGGCCCGCGCCGCCTGCTCGTCGCCGCCGACCGCGAAGATCCAGTTGCCCGCCCGGGACCGCATGAGCACCCAGGTCGCGACGGCGGTGACCGCCAGCCACCACAGGATCGCCACGCGGAACGGGGTGCCGCCGATCTCGACGGTGCCCGCCAGGACCGTGCGCGCCCCTTCGTAGCCGGCCGCCCGGCGCAGCCCGCTGACCTGCACGGTGCCGGTGAGCGCCTTGGTGACCCCGAGGTTGACGCCCTGGAGCATGAGGAACGTGCCGAGGGTGACGATGAAGCTGGGCAGCCGGGTCCTGGTGACGATCATCCCGTTGGCGAACCCGATGGCCAGCGCCACGACGAGGCTCACGAGCATCGCCGTCCACACGTCCAGCCCGTAGCGGGTGGCGAGCGTGACGAGGATCAGGCCGCTCGTGCCGGTCAGGACGCCGGCCGACAGGTCGAACTCGCCGCCGATCATCAGCAGCGCGATGGCCACGGCCATGATGCCGAGCGTGGCGGCCGGATCGAGCCAGTTGGCGACGCCCTCGGGCGAGCGGAACACCGCCGACTGCGCGGCGAAGAACGCGAACACCGCGACCATCCCGACGACCGCGCCGAGCTCGGGGCGGATGAGCAGCCGCCGCAGCAGGCCGGCGCCGGCGACCCGCTCGTCGGCGCCGCCGGCCACCGCGGTCATGACCGCTCTCCGGCACGGGTCATCGGGTGCCCGCCTCGGCGAGCTTGGCGACCTGCTCGGCGTTGTCCTTGGTGACGAAGCCGGGGCCGGTGTTGACCGGCAGGCCGCCGCCGACGGTGTTGAGGTTCCGGTCGTACAGGGTGAGGAAGGTGATGGGCAGCCAGCCCTGGAGGTACTGCTGCTGGTCCACCGCGAAGAGGATCTCGCTGTCCTTGACGGCCGTCACCACGTCGCCGGACAGGTCGAACGTGGCGAGCTTGGCCGGCGACCCGGAGTCCTTCACGGCGTCGCGCGCGGCGATCGCGACGGCCGGGTTGAGCGCGAGCACGCCGTTCACCTGCTTGTCGGACTGGAGCTTGGCGGTGACCTTGGAGGTGACGTCGGCGAGGTTGCCCACGTCCACCTGGAGCCGCTCCACCGTGCCGCCGAGCCCCTGCTCGGCGCCCTTGCACCGCTGGTCCAGCCCGACGTTGCCGGCCTCGTGGACGACGCACAGCAGCTTGGTGACGCCCGCGGCCCTGAGCTGCTCGCCGGCGCCGCGCCCCGCCACGTCCTCGGACTGGCCGACATGGGTGATCGCGCCGAACGCCTTGGACGAGTCGGCCCCCGAGTTGATCGTCACGACCGGGATGCCGGCGGCGACGGCGCGGCCGACGGCCTCCTTCAGCGCGTCGGGGTTGGCCATGGAGACCACGAGACCGTCCACCTTCTGCGAGACGGCCTGGTCGATGAGCTGGGACTGCTTGCCGGGGTCGCCGTCGCCCTGGTACGTCACCGTGACGCCGTACTGCTTGCCGGCCGCCTCGGCGCCGTTCTTGACCACGTCCCAGAAGGCGTCGCCCGCGCCGCCGTGGGTGATGACGGCGAAGGTGGCGCCGCCGGCCGCGGGCGGCGCGGAGCCGGAGGCGGGAGCACTCTCCGTGCCGGCCCCGCCGGAGGAGGAGCAGGCGCCGAGCGTCAAAGCGCAGAGCAGGGCCAGCACGACACGGGTTCGTCTCACAGGACACCTCCATGACCATCGGGCTCGCCCCGGTTGTACATCAATGTCAACTCTTTGTATAGACATGCGGACCAATGCGTGCGGATCGGCGATACCCTGAACGGAAGTTTCCGTTCCAATATGCTGGAGGTATGACGACCTCATCCATGAGCGGGCGCAAGGCGCAGGCCGCGCGGAACGACGAGCTGATCCTGGAGGCGGCGCGGGCCGTGTTCACCTCTGACCCGGGGGCGCCCATCTCGGCGGTGGCGGAGCGGGCCGGCGTCGGGATCAGCGCACTCTACCGTCGCTACCCCGGCAAGGAGGACCTGCTGCGCAAGCTGTGCCTCGACGGGCTGAGCCGCTACAGCGCGGTGGCGGAGCGGGCCCTCGACGACCAGGGGGACCCGTGGGAGGCGTTCGCCGGCTACATGCGCGGCATCGTGGACGCCGACAGCAGCTCGCTGACCGTCAAGCTGGCCGGCACCTTCCAGCCCACGCCGGAGCTGGGCGCGGCGGCGGCCCGCGCCTCGGACCTCGCGACCCGGGTCCACGCGCGTGCCGTGGAGGCGGGGGTGCTGCGTCCGGACGTCACGACGGCGGACATCGCGCTGCTGTTCGAGCAGGTGGCGTCGGTGAAGCTGGGCGATCAGCAGCGCACCGGGCAACTGCGCCACCGCTACCTGGCGCTGCTGCTCGACGCCCTGCGCGTGCCCGCCTCCCACGCCGCCCTGCCGGGCCCGGCCCCGGAGGACGCGGAGCTCTCCACCCGCTGGATCCCCTGACCGCTCCCGCCGCGCCTCCGCGCCGAGCTGCTCGGCGCCCACGTTCACCACCACCCCGTCACGGACCGTCACAGGAGCCCGCGAGGTGCGGCGATGGAGGCACGTACGGGCCGCAAGGTCCGCGAGAAGCTAGGCGGGTGGCGGCGTGAGGCGGCGAGCGAGGGCCAGGGTGCGGCGGGCGCGGGCGACGATCGGGGCGTCCACGAAGCGGCCGTCCGGCAGGGCTACCGCCCCCAGCCCCTCCCGCTCCGCCAGCTCGGCCGCCTCGGCGATCTCCGCGGCCCGCGCGGTCTCCTCCGCCGTGGGCGTGAAGGCGCGCCGGATCGCCGGGATCTGACGCGGGTGGATCGCCGCCCGCCCGAACATCCCGATCCCCCGCCCCGCGGCGCACGACGCCAGCAGCCCCGCCTCGTCGCGTACGTCCGGATAGACCGACATGGGCACGGGCGGAAGGCCCGCCGCCGCCGCGGCCAGCACGACCTGGAGCCGCAGGTGGTTCAGGGCGGTCTCGTCGGTGACGGACAGCTCGGCGGCCAGGTCCTGCTCCCCGAGGGCCACGCCGGCGACCCGCGGATGGGCGGCGACGGCAGGGGCCGACAGGATCCCGGCGGCCGACTCCAGCACCGCGTACGCCGGGACCACGAGGCCGTCGAGCGCGTCCAGCACCCGGGCGGACTCCACCTTGGGCAGCCGGACGCCGCCGAGCCCCGGCAGGCCGGCGAGCGCGGCCAGGTCGTCCAGCCCTCTCGCGGTGGTCACGTCGTTGACCCGGACATGGACGGCCACCGCACCGGCGTCCCCGGCGGCGCGCTCACGCAGGTAGGCGGCGGCGTTGGCGCGGGCCTCGTCCTTGCGGGCGGGGACGACCGCGTCCTCCAGGTCGATGATCACCACGTCCGCCCCCGACGCGGCGGCCTTGGCGAACCTCTCCGGCCGGTCCCCCGGCACGTACAACCAGGAGACCGCGGGCAGCCAGGAGCCGGCGGGCGGCCGGGACGACGGCGACGTCATGCGATCACGCCCTTGCCGCGCAGGCCCGCGATCTCCTCGGCCCCGTAGTCCAGCTCCCCCAGCACCTCGTCCGTGTCGCGCCCCAGCGACCGGCCGGGCCAGCGCACCTCGCCGGGCGTGTCCGACAGCCGGAACAGCACGTTCTGCATCGTCACCGTACCCAGCTCCTCGTCGGGCAGCTCGACGAACGTCCCCAGCGCCGCGTACTGCGGGTCCTCGGCGATGTCCCGGACGTCGTAGATCGGCGCGACCGCCGCCTGCGCCTCCTCGAAGCGGGCGATGACCTCGTCGGCGTCGCGGGCGGCGATCCAGGTGGCGACGGCCTCGTCCAGCTCGTCCACGTGCGCCACCCGGCCGCTGCCGCTGGAGAACCACGGCTGCGCCACCAGGTCGGCCCGGCCGACGAGCGTGACGACGCGCTCGGCGACGGCCTGCGCGCTGGTGGACACGGCCAGCCAGCGGCCGTCGCGGGTGCGGTAGGTGTTGCGGGGCGCGTTGCTGCTGGAGCGGTTGCCGGTGCGGCGGGGCACGGCCCCGAGCGCCCGGTAGGCGGTCATCTGCGGGCCCAGCAGGCCCATGATCGGCTCGATGATCGCCATGTCCACCACCTGCCCGCGCCCGGTGCGCTCGCGGGCGTGCAGCGCCACCATGATCGCGTACGACATCGCGAGGCCCGCGATGCCGTCGGCCAGCGCGAGCGGCGGGAGCGTGGGCGGCCCGTCCGGCTCGCCGGTCATGGCCGCGAACCCGCTCATCGCCTCGGCCAGCGTCCCGAACCCTGGCTGCCGGGCCATCGGCCCGCTCTGCCCGAAGCCGGTCATACGGGCGACGATCAGCCGGGGATTGAGCTCCAGCAGGTCCTTGGGGTCGAGCCCCCAGCGCTCCAGCGTTCCGGGCCGGAAGTTCTCGACGAGCACGTCGGAGCGCGCCACGAGGCGGCGCAGAATCTCCTGCCCCTCGGACTGTGAGAGGTCCACCGCGGCGGCGCGCTTGTTGCGCGACAGGGACTTCCACCACAGCCCGACGCCGTCCACCGAGGCACCGTGCCCGCGCGACGGGTCGCCGCGGCGCGGGTGCTCGATCTTGATCACGTCGGCGCCGAAGTCGCCCAGCATCATCGCGGCGGAGGGGCCCGCGAACAGCGTCGCGGCGTCGATGACCCGCAGGTCGGCGAGGCTCGTCATGACTTATAACGTATAAGAAATACCTTTCCGGTCAACCTGGGCACTTCGTGAGGGAGACTGAAGCCATGCCGACCCCTGAGCCGCGTCCCCCCATGAGCAAGGCGGACTACGTCTACGGCGTGCTGGCCGAGGAGATCCGCTCCGCCCGCATCCCGGGCGGGACGGCGCTGCGCGCGGCGGCGATCGCGCGCCGGCTCGGGGTGTCGGTGACGCCGGTCCGCGAGGCGCTGCGCCGGCTGGAGAAGGACCGGCTGATCAGCTACGAGGCGCATCACGGCGCCACGGTGGTGGACCTGGGCGACGACGCGCTGGAGGAGTTCTACGGCCTGCGCGCGGTGGTCGAGGGGCTGGGCGCCCGGCTGGCCGCCAGCCGCGTCACGCCGGAGGAGCTGGAGTGGCTGCGCGAGCTGCACGCCGCGATGGCGCGCGACGCCGCCGAGGGACGGCTGAACCGCCTCGGCGAGCAGAGCAGGCACTTCCACCTGCGCATCGCCGACATCGGCGGCCCCGCCTTCCTGGGCCAGCAGGCCCGGGCGGTGCACGACAGCTTCCCGGTGCCCCCCGCGGCCTCGCTGTGGCTGGACCCGGCCCAGGTGCCGGGCCAGCTGGAGGCGCACGAGGGCATCCTGGCGGCCCTGGAGCGGGGCGACGGCGCCGCGGCCGAGCACCTCATGATCGAGCACGTACGGCGGGCAGGCGAGCACCGCAGAGACCACGAGCCCCCGGACGGCTGACCGGGCCCGCCACGCCGCATCATGCCATCGCGCGACGGGCCAGGCGGGCTCGGTGAATCGGACGGGCTCGGCGGATCGGACGGGCGCGGCCCGGCCAGGCGGGCGCGGCCGGTCAGGCGGACAGCTCGGCGCGGATCTCGTGCAGCACGCCCTGGCTCTCCCCCGCGTCGTGGGCCGACAGCGACAGCCGGGCGAACGCCTCGTGGTGCGCCTCGACCGTCTCGGCGTCGTCCACCACCGTCGAGCCGTGCAGCAGGTGCAGCACCAGCACGTCGGGCCGCCCCCGACCGGCGAACCCCAGCAGCGTGAACGGCGGCCCGTGGTAGAGATGGCCGGTCTCGGTGCACGGACGGCTCACCTGGACGCTCACCCCGGGCCGCCCGCCCGCCGACACGACCGCGTCCACCTGCTCCACCCGGTCCTCCCGTCGCGCCAGCGGCGGGTCCAGCAGCGCCTTGCGGTCGAGGACCGTCCTCAGGCGGAGGCCGCCGTCGCGGTCGAGCAGCCGCTGCCGACGCAGGATGAGGCCGGCGCCGGCCGTGATCTGCTCGGGCGTGATCCCCGGCGGGCTGCACGCGCGGACCGTCGCCTCGGCGTAGGCAGGCGTCTGGAGCAGGGCGGGGACGAACATGGGCGCGTACGCGCGGACCGTCTCGGCCTCGTCCTCCAGCGCCAGGAACCGCGACAGCCACAGCGGCACCTCGGGCGCGTCGAACCAGCCGGGCTTGCGCTCGCCGCGCAGCAGTGCCAGCACGTGCCACCGCTGGGCGGGATCGTGCACGCCGTACAGCTCCAGCAGGGTGGCGGTGGTGGACTCGCGCGGCGCCACGTGCCCGTGCTCGATGCGGTAGACCGTGGACGTGTTCAGCCCGGCCGCCTCGGCGGCCGTCCTCATGGACATGCGCCGGGCGCTCCTGAGCGCCGCGAGCCGCGCCGCCACGATCGCATGCATACGTCGGATCCCCCACGACAGTGAGAGTGATCTCGGCTGAGACCTGGTGTGTTGCAACATACCCGCGGTTGATGCACGATGGCCACCTCGTGATCTAGACCCGTCATGCATACGCCGACCGGGAAGGGCCGACGCCGTGGCCTACACGTGGATGCTGCGTCCCGACTACCGGACGCCCCCGGTGCCCGCGGACGGGCCCGTCCCGCCGGGCCCGTGGCGCCACGCCGACAACGGGCAGGTGATGAACGGCGTCTACGAGCGTTTCCGCCCCGGCCGGCGGGTCGAGGTGCTGGCGATCTGGTACGGCTACCTGCTCAGCCGCTGCGACGGCCCGCGGATGCCGCGCTTCAGCAGCCCTCTCGTGTCCACCTGGAACCCGGTGCTGGCACAGGGCCTGACGGCCGGCCCGGGCGCGCCGTCGCCGTACCGGGACGAGCGGTGGTGCGACCGGTGGATCGCCGAGGCGCTGCTGTACGGGCGCAAGCCCTTCGGGGTGTTCACGCTGCCGGTGGAGGAGGCGATGCGCTGGTTCACCCGCAGCGGCGGCACCGCCCTTGTCTACCGGGCCCAGCGGGCCGGCGGACGGGACGGGGAGGGGCTGGTGCGGGTGGTGGCGGGGGTGTCGGAGTCGTACGGGGACCTGTTCGACGTGGACGCGCTGATCGCGGACTACCGGCGGGCGCTGCCGGGCGACCTGGCAGAGGCGGAGGCCGAGGCCCTGGCCGCGCACCGCACGTCCTCCCCCGCCCTGCGCTACGTGCTCCGCGACGACGCCGAGGAAGGGTTCCGGCGGGCGCCGCTGTCGGTGCGCGGGCTCACGCTCGGCTACCCGCCGCACGAGACGGCGGCCCGCATCCTCGCGGAGAAGAGTGCGAGGACAGGGGTGTGATCCGCGGCGTCCTGCCCTCAGCGGAGGGTTCGCCGCCAGTGCTCGGCCGCCTGGACCATGTCGTGGCCGAGGAGCTGGAAGAACCGGCTCGTGGTGCACAGCCGGGTGCCGGCCGGGCTGTCGGCCCCGAGCAGCTCGCCGCCCTCCTGGGCGAGGTCACGCCACATCATCATCGACCGGACGCTGGCCTGCCACGTCTGGTACCAGATGGTGTCGTCGATCACGTAGCGCTCGCGCCGGCCGTCACGCTCGCGCCTGAGCAGGCCGCGCGCCGCCAGCCAGCCGACGGCCTTGGAGATGGAGGCGGGACTGACCTGCAGCAGGGCGACGAGCTCGGCGGCGGTGCAGCTCCCGGCGTCGCTGGTGAACAGCCTGACGAACACCCTGGCCGCCATCGGCGGGACCCCGGTCTGGATCATCATTCCGGCGAAGCGCTCCTCGAATTGGCGCACCGCCTCCAGGTCACGCCCGTGGGTGTCGGCGGCCACCGGCGCGGCCGGGAGCGGGCCGGGCTTGCGGCGGGCCCGCCAGCTGGTCGCCTGCTGTGCCAGGTTGGCCCGATAATGGCCGGCCCCGCCGTTGCGAGCGACCTCGCGGCTGATCGTCGACTTGGGCCGCTCCAGGTCGCGGGCGATCTCGGCGTAGCTGTGCCCGGCCGACAGCCCTGCGGCGATACGCCGCCGGTCCTCATAGCTCAGCCGGCCTCCCGGCATCTCATCTCCGATCCGGTGCATTCAACATCAAGGTCATTGCACCTCTGATATCGCTTCCACCTGGCCGTCTGTCCATTTCACGTTGTCGACGGGTGAAACCTACTCCTAACGTTCCAGCATCGCGAACGACAGGAGACCGACATGATCCCGTCATTGCCGACCGAACGATCAGGCGAACGGCCGTTCGATCCGCCCGCCGGGCTGCGCGAGCGCGGCCCGCTGAGCCGGATGAGCTACCCCGACGGACACGAGGGCTGGCTGGTGACCAGCCACGCCCTGGTGCGCGAGGTGCTGGCCGATCCGCGCTTCAGCGTGCGGCTCGAGCTGCGGCACCTGCCCGTCCCCGGCGCTCCCGGCGGCAACCGGCCGGCGCCGCCCGGCATGTTCGGCTCGATGGACGCCCCCGAACACAGCCCGTACCGGCGTCTGCTCACCGGCCAGTTCACCGTCCGTCGCATGCGTATGCTCACCGAGCACATCCAGGACATCACCGCCGAACACCTGGACGCCATGGAGCAGGCCGGGCCGACGATCGACCTGGTCGAGGCGCTCGCGCAGCCGATCCCCGCCCAGGTGATCTGCGAGCTGCTCGGTGTGCCGTACGCGGCCCGCGCCCGCTTCCAGGGCCACGTGCTCGATCTCTTCCGCCTCGGCTCCACGCCCGAGGAGACGGCGGCCGCCTACGCCGCCGTACTGGGCTTCATGGGTGAGCTGGTGCAGGACAAGCGGGCCAACCCCACCGACGACCTGATCAGCGGCCTGACCACGAGCGATCTCACCGACGAGGAGCTGGTCAACATCGGCTTCACGCTGCTGGGCGCCGGCCTCGACACCACCGCCAACATGCTCGCGCTCGGCACCTTCGCGCTGCTCGGCAACCCCCGCCAACTCGAGCTCCTGCGCGCGGACCCGGGCATCGCCGACCGCGCCGTCGAGGAGCTGTTGCGCTACCTGAGCGTCATCCCGTTCACGGTCCGCACCGCGCTGGAGGATCTCGAGCTGCACGGCGAGCAGATCAGGGCCGGCGAAACCGTGACCGTGTCGATTCCCGCGGCCAACCGCGATCCCGCCCGATTCACCGATCCCGACACGCTCGACCTGCTGCGCTCGACCGCCGGACACGTCGCCTTCGGCCACGGCGTCCACCAGTGCCTCGGCCAGCAGCTGGCGCGGGTGGAGCTGCGGGTGGTGCTGCCCGCCCTGGTCACCAGGTTCCCCACGCTGCGCCTGGCGGTCCCCGCCGCCGACATCGCCATGCGCTCCGACATGCTCATCTACGGCGTGCACCGTCTGCCCGTCACCTGGGAGGTGTGAACGATGAAGGCATGCCTCGTCACCGGCGCCTCGTCCGGGATCGGGCCGGCGACCGTACTGGAGCTCCGGCGGGCCGGCCACACCGTGAACGGCGCGGCCCGCCGCCGCGTGGCCGGTGGTCAGGGCGCGAGGTCGGCCAGGGCGGAGGCGGCCAGGTCGAAGCCGCCCACGCAGGCGAGGTAGTCGCTCTTGACCAGCGGGTCGCCCAGGTAGACGCCGCCCGCCTGCCGGACGATCAGGGCCCCGGCGGCCACGTCCCACGGGCTGGCGCCCGTGCCGTACGCGACGTCCGCCCACCCGGCTGCGACGTGCGCGAGCTTGAGCGCGGCGCTGCCCACCCGGCGCACCGCCGCGAACGACTCCAGCAGCCGTCCGTAGCGCCGCATCGCCTCGTCACGCCGGGCGGCCAGGTCGCGGGGCGTCGGATAGCTGGTCAGCAGCATCGCCTCCCGGTCGCGGCTGGCGCCGGTGCTGCGGATGGGCGTGCCGTTGCACCAGGCGCCCGCCGTCGAGGCGGTGAACTCGTCGTCGCGCACCGGGTCGTACACGACGCCCGCGACCAGCTCGCCCTCCACGGCGGCGGCGATCGAGACGCAGAAGAAGGGCAGCCCGGCGGCGAAGTTGGCGGTGCCGTCGATCGGGTCGACGTACCAGCGCAGCGGGCCGGAGCCGCTCTCGCCGCCCTCCTCGCCCAGGACGGCGCTGCCGGGCCACCGGCTCTCGATGACGGCGCGGATCGTCTCCTCGGCCGCCTTGTCGTGCTCGGTCACCGGGTCGTGGAAGTCGCTCTTGGTGGCCACCTCCGGGCGGGAGCGGAACGCCTTGCGCAGCCGCGGACCGACGGCCCTGGCCGCTTCTCCGGCCGTCTCCAGCAGCGCGTCGTGCGGGAACGGCGTGTCCTCGTGTCGCGTGGCGTCCATGCGTCCTCCCCATCACGGCCTTACAGCACCCTCGGGGCTCCCCTGCCCATTCCCGCGGGCTCCCCCCTTCCGATCATGCCTCATGACGCCCATGCCCGTCTGGTTTGTCTGGACATTATGACCTGCGTTAACCTGATCGGCATGACCGCGAATCTGGCGATCGACCTGGACCGATCCAGCCCCGTGCCGCTCTACTTCCAGGTGGCCGAGCAGATCGCCGAAGCGATCCGGCGAGGCGACCTGGCGCCCGGCGCCCGGCTCGACAACGAGATCCTGCTGGCCGACAAGCTCGGCCTGTCCAGGCCCACCATCCGCCAGGCCATCCAGTATCTCGTGGACAAGGGCCTGCTCGTGCGCAAGCGCGGCGTCGGCACGCAGGTGGTCCACGGCCAGGTCAAGCGGTCGGTGGAGCTGACGAGCCTGTACGACGACCTGCGCCGCTCGGGGCAGGAGCCCGCCACCCAGGTCCTCGCGCTGGAGCCGCGCCCCGCCGACGAGGACATCGCGGCCATCCTGGGCGTGGAGCCGGGCTCGGAGACGCTCTACCTCGAACGCCTGCGGTTCGCGGCCGGCGAGCCGCTGGCCCTGCTGCACAACTGGCTGCCGCTCGGCCTGGCCCAGCTCGGCGCCTCCGACCTGGAGGACCGGGGCCTGTACGAGCTGCTGCGCGGGGCGGGTGTGCGCATGCGGGTCGCCAACCAGCGCATCGGGGCCCGCGCGGCGGGCCAGACCGAGGCGAGGCTGCTGCGGGAGCGGCGCGGGGCGCCGCTGCTCACCATGGTCCGCACCACGTACGACGACCAGGGCCGGGCGGTCGAGCACGGCTCGCACGTCTACCGCGCCTCACACTACTCCCTGGAGGTCACCCTGATCGAGCGCTGACCCCTGTTCACCCTTCCGCGCCCCGGGTAGCGGTCACGCCGGCGAACGACACCGGCGATCGCAGGGGGAGCCATGGCAGGGCCGCTCATGACCACCACCGGGGCCGCACTGGCGGCCGGATTCCGCCTGGCGGCGGGCCTGCGCGGGGGCCGCCCGCTGCACCCCCACGGGCTGCTCTTCGACGCCGAGCTCCACCTGCACGGCGACGCGGCCCGCACCTGGGGGAGCCCGTTCCTCGACGAGCGGCTGGAGCTGCGCGGCATCGCCCGCCTCTCGCGCTCGGCCGGCCTGCCGCCGCCCCTGCCGGACATCCTCGGCATCGCGCTGCGCTGGCGGCAGGCGGACGCCGACGCCGAGCTGCTGCTCGCCACCACCGGCCGCACCACGCTGGGGCGCCGCCTCCTGCGGCCCGCCACCCGGTGGGCGCCCGGCCTGTACGGCTCACTCTTCCCGTACGAGGCCCGCGGCGCGCGCGACGACGGGGGCCGGCGGGTGCTGCTCGGGGCGCTCCCCGCGCGGACCGGCCGCTGCCGGCGCGCTTCGACGCGCTCTCCGCCGCCGTGGCGAAGGAGCCGCTGGTCCTCGACCTCCTCGTCGCGGCCCCGGCGGGACCCTGGCTCCTCTTCGGCCTCGTCAAGCTCCTGCCGCCGGCCATGCCCGACGCGGCCGTGCCCACCCGGTTCGATCCCACCCGGCATCCCGTCCCGGGGCTGAGCCCGGCGGGCCGCCTCCAGCAGCTGCGCCACCCCGCGTACGCCGCCGCCCAGCAGGTGCCCGACGCCTCCGCGCATGAGGGGCAGGGCGCGGGGAACAGCGGAGGGAGCGAAATGCGGACCGCCGGATCGGCGTTGTTCACCCCAGAGGCGTGATCCGCGTCTCTGCCCCGATCACCGCAGGTCGTCCATGCCGCCCGGGACCGGCGTCCAGGCCGGGCCCGTCCGCGGCCACCGCCTCGGAGGGAGGTCCCATGCAATCAGGGCCCGCGAACGCCGGACCGGATCCGCGCCGGTGGAAGGCCCTCGCGGTCACCCTCGTCGTCGGCTTCATGATCCTGCTGGACGTGACCATCGTGGCCGTGGCGCTGCCGTCCATGCAGCGCGACCTGCACGCCTCGCCCGCCCAGGTCCAGTGGGTGGTGTCCGGGTACGCGCTGACGTTCGCGCTCTCCCTGGTGCTGGCCGGGCGGCTGGGTGACGCGATCGGCCGGCGGCGCATCTTCCTGGTCGCGCTGAGCGCCTTCGTGCTGTGCAGCATGGCCGCGGGGGCCGCGCCGACCATCGGGCTGCTGGTCCTGGCCAGGCTCGCCCAGGGCGTCGCCGCCGGCTGCCTGGCCCCCCAGAACTCGGCGCTGATCCAGCAGCTGTTCCGGGGCGCGGAGCGCGGCCGGGCGTTCGGCTTCTTCGGCGCCACCGTCGGGATCTCCAGCGCGGTCGGCCCCATCACCGGCGGCGTGATCCTCGCGCTGGCGGGCGGCGACCAGGGCTGGCGCTGGATCTTCTTCGTGAACGTGCCGATCGGGGTGGCCGCGCTCGTCCTCGCCGCCCGGCTGCTGCCGCACGGCCGCAGCGCCCCGCGGGGGGCGCTGGACCTGACGGGGGTCGTGCTGCTGGGCGCCGGCGTGTTCCTGATGATGTTCCCGCTCGTGCAGGCCGACTCGGGCGGCGTCCAGCGGCTCTGGTGGATGTTCCCCGTCGGGGCGGCGCTCCTCGTGGCGTTCGCGCTGTGGGAGCGGCGCGTCGCGGCGCGCGGCGCCGAGCCGCTGCTCGCCCCCAAGCTGATCACCGAGACCCGCGGTTACGCGCCCGGGGCGGCGCTGGCGACCGTGTACTTCATCGGCTTCAGCGGCGTCTGGCTGGTCTTCGCGCTCTACTTCCAGAACGGACGGGGCTTCACGCCGCTGATGTCCGGGCTGTGCGTCACGCCGTTCGCGATCGGCTCGGCCTGCGCGGCGGTCGTCGCCGGGCGGCTGGTGGAGCGGCTGGGGCGGCTGCTGACCGTGCTCGGGCTCGCCGCGGTCGTGGTCGGGCTGTCCGCGGCGGCGCTGCTGCTGGGCTTCGCCTCGCCGGGCGTCGCCGTGTGGGCCGCGATCCCCGCGCTGCTCGTCGGCGGCATCGGCAGCGGCTTCGTGATCTCGCCCAACGTGACGATGACGCTCAAGGACGTGCCGGTGCGGATGGCGGGCGCGGCCGGCGGCGCCCTGCAGACGGGGCAGCGCCTCGGCGGGGCGGTCGGCACGGCGGCGCTGCCCGGCGTGTACTACCTGGTCCTCTCCTCGACGGGCGGCGACATCTCCGAGGCCGTGACCGTGGCCCTGGGCGCCGCGGTCGCCGGCCTGCTGGTCGCCTTCGCGATCGCGGTGGCGGAGTGGCGGCGGGACGGCCGCGCGGCCACGCCGGGTCCGTGCCCGCCGGAGGTGGCGCACGGCCACACGCACGCCGGCCAGGGCTGACCCTTGCCAGATCGGGACAGATCACGCATCATGCCTGATGGGCTCGGCGCCGTCCGCGGCGACCGGGTCCGAGGGGACCGGGGCTCCAGCGCCGAGAGGAAGGGAGCGGACCGCTACCCGGTGGCACGTCTCGAGGAGACAGCGATGACGCATCGCACACGGTCCCGAGAAGCCGGCATCGGTTCGGACTCCCCGAACCTCGACTTCGCGGGCACGACCCCCTACGAGGACTACGTCCGGGCGGACGTCCTCACCCACCTCCAGCACCCCCTGTCCGATGATCCGGGCGAGATGGCGTTCCTGGTCACGACCCAGGTCATGGAGCTGTGGTTCACCGTGATCGTCCACGAGTGGGAGACCGCCGGCCGCGCGCTGCGCGAGGACCGGCTGCCCGTCGCCGTGGCCGCGCTGGAGCGCAGCGTGCGCGAGCTGGAGGCGCTGAACGCCTCCTGGCGGCCGCTGGCGCGGCTCACCCCGGCCGAGTTCAACGCGTACCGGGCGGCGCTCGGCGAGGGCTCCGGCTTCCAGTCGGCGATGTACCGGCGGATGGAGTTCCTGCTCGGCGACAAGTCGGCGTCCATGCTGGTGCCGCACCGGGGCGCGCCGCGCGTCCACGAGGAGCTGGAGAAGGCGCTGCACCAGCCGAGCCTGTACGACGAGGTGCTGCACCTCCTCGCCCGCCGCGGTCACGCCGTGCCGCGCGCCGTGCTGGAGAGGGACCTGTCGCAGCGGTACGAGCCCCGCGCCGAGGTCGAGGCGGTGTGGGCCGAGATCTACTCCGGTGACCGGGACAGCGACCTGGCGCGGCTGGGAGAGGCGCTGACGGACGTCGCCGAGCAGGTGTGGCGCTGGCGCAACGACCATCTGGTGGCCACCCGGCGCGCCATGGGGGCCAAGACCGGCACCGGGGGCTCGGCGGGCGTGGCCTGGCTGGAGAGACGGGCCGCCAAGTACGTCTTCCCCGAGCTGTGGACGGCGCGCAGCCATGTCTGATCCCGCGTACCTGCCGGCGAAGGCCCGCAAGCTCGACGAGTCGGACGGGCTGCGTGCCAAGCGCGCCGAGTTCGTCCTCGACGACGACACCGTCTACCTCGACGGCAACTCCCTCGGCGCCCTGCCCGCCACCGTTCCGGGCCGGGTGGCCGACGTGGTGGCCAAGGAGTGGGGGCGGCTGCGCATCCGGTCCTGGACGGAGTCCGGCTGGTGGACGGCGCCGGAGCGCGTCGGCGACCGCATCGCCCCGCTGGTCGGCGCCGCGCCCGGCCAGGTCGTGGCCGGCGACTCGACCAGCGTCAACGTCTTCAAGGCGCTGGTGGGCGCGGTGCGGATGGCCGGCGCGGAGCGGGACGAGATCGTCGTCGACGCGACGACGTTCCCCACGGACGGCTACATCGCCGAGTCGGCCGCGCGGATGACCGGCCGCCGGCTGGTCGCCGCCGACCCGCGCGACCTGCCGGCCGCCCTCGGCCCGCGCACCGCCGCCGCCCTGGTCAACCACGTGGACTACCGCAGCGGGCGACTGCACGACCTGCCGGGTGTGACGGCCGCCGCGCACGCCGCGGGCGCCCTGGTGGTGTGGGACCTGTGCCACAGCGCGGGCGCGCTCCCGGTCGGTCTCGACGAGCACGGCGTCGACCTCGCCGTCGGCTGCACCTACAAGTACCTCAACGGCGGCCCCGGCTCGCCCGCCTTCCTGTACGTCCGCCGGGACCTTCAACCCCGCTTCGACTCCCCGCTGCCCGGCTGGAACTCCCACCGGGAGCCCTTCGGCATGTCGCCGCGGTACGAGGCCGCCGACGGCGCGCGGCGGGGCCGGGTGGGCACTCCCGACATCCTGTCGATGCTCGCCCTGGAGGCGGCGCTGGAGGTGTGGGACGGGGTCTCGATCGAGGCGGTGCGGGACAAGAGCCTGGCCCTGACGGACTTCTTCCTGGAGTGCGTCGCGGCGTACGTGCCCGCGGGGCGCGTCGAGCCGATCACCCCGGCCGCGCACGCGGAGCGGGGCAGCCAGGTCGCGCTGCGCTGCGCCGGCGCGGGTGAGGTGATGGCCTCGCTGATCGCCCGCGGGGTCGTCGGCGACTTCCGGCATCCGGGCGTGCTGAGGTTCGGCTTCACTCCGCTGTACGTGTCGTTCGCGGACGTGGATCGGGCGGCGCGCGTGCTGGCCGAGGTGCTGGCGCCGTGACGGTCCCGCCGTGACGGTCCCGTCGTGATCGCGGCGCGGGAGCGGGACGCCGCCGAGCAGGAGTCGGCCTTCTCCCACCCGCACGTGGAGCCGGACGTCACCGTCCCGTACGGCCGGCACCCCGACCAGGTCGTCGACCTCTACGCCCCACGGGGCGGCGGCGGGGCCGGGGCGCCTCTGGTCGCCGTCCTGCACGGGGGCGCGTGGCGGGCCGCCTACGACCGGCGGCACGTGTCGCCCTTCGCGGCCTTCCTCACGCGGCGGGGGTTCGCGGTGGCCTCGGTCGAGTACCGGCGGGGAGGCGCCGGGCCCGGGGTGGCGGGACGCTGGCCGGAGACGTTCGACGACGTTGCCGCCGCCATGGACGCCCTGCCCGGCCTCGTCACGAACGCACCGCCCCAGAGGGACGCGCAGTCCCGGGAGGACGCACGGTCCCCGGTGGGAGGCCTGTCCCGGGTGGGCGGCCTGTCCTCGGTGGACGTGAGCCGCATCGTGGTGACCGGGCATTCGGCGGGTGGTCACCTCGCGCTGTGGGCGGCGGCCCGCCACGTGCTGCCGCAGGGGTCGCCGTGGCGGCTTCCCGGCCCCGGCTCGTCCGTCGCGGGCGTGGTGGCGCTCGCCCCGATCGCCGACCTCAGGACCGCGCGCGAGCTGTCCGTGTGCTCCGGCGCCGCGCTCCAGCTCCTGGGCGGCCCGGAACGCTTCGAGGAGCGGCGCCGGTCCGCCGACCCGTCGGCGCTCCTGCCCACCGGCGTCCCCACCACCATCGTCCACGGCCGGGCCGACATCGTGGTGCCGGTCGAGGTCACCGGGGCCTACGTGCGCGCGGCGGCCGGAGCGGGTGATGCGGTGCGGCTGAGGCTGATCGAGGACGCCGGTCACTTCCCGCTGATCGACCCGGCGGCGGACGCCTGCGCCGTGGTGGCCGAGGAGGTCACCCGCCTCCTGGGCGGTCCCTGACCCAGGTGACGGTGCGGGCGGCCGGGCGGAAGCCGATCGACCGGTAGAGCCGTTCCGGTGCGGGGTAGGCGTCGTCCCCCCGGGCGTACACGACCGCCAGCTCGGCGCCCGCCTCCCGGGCCGCGCGCAGCCCGGCCAGGCAGACCGCCCGCGCGAGCCCGCGGCGGCGGTGGGCGGGCAGGGCGCCGATGGGCTCGATCTCCGCGACGCGCCGCGCCTCGTCCAGCCAGACCAGGCAGTACGCGGCGACCTCGCCGTCCGGCGCCACGGCGATCACGTCCAGCCCGGCACGGTACGGCCAGGCGGCCCGCACGGCCCGGTAGCTCTCCTCGGTCACCCGCGACGGGTGGAACGCGGCCCGGTGCGCCGCCACGCGCCCCGGCACGTCGGCCTCCTCCACGGCCCGCAGCCGGTAGCCCGCGGGCGGGGCGGGCTCGGCCAGGTCCGCCAGGTCACGGAGCAGGTGCCGGAAGAAGGGACCGTCGCCGGCCGGCCGGTAGCCCGCCTCCTGGAGGGCCGCGGCGAGATGCGTCTCGGCGTCGAGCACGGTCACGTGGAGCGTCCCGGCGGGCGCCGTGCGGGCGAACCACTCCAGCACCTCACCCGCCAGCTCCGGCCGGGCGGGGTCCACGGCCAGGTCGAGGGAGCCGGGCAGGTCGATCCACCCCCAGGCCACGGTCCGGCCGCCGTCGCGCCACAGCCGGGTCGGCCACTCGGACTCCCGCCCGGTGTGCTGGAACCTGCCCCAGGCGAGGTCGCCGACGTGCCACCGCGACCCGGGCGACCAGAGGCGGCTGCACAGCTCCTGCATGGCCCGCAGGTCCTCCGGGCCCTCGTACGCGCTGACGATCACGCCGCCCAGTCTGCCGGGCGCCCCGGCTCGCCCGCATCCGGATATACGGCATCCGGATACCCGGCCCGGCCGGGGAGCCGTCACCCTCCGGTCGCGGGGCTGCCGCGCGGCGCGACGACCAGCGCCACGACGGCGGGCAGCGGGAACAGCATGAGGTAGAGGTTCGGGATCCACCAGGCCAGGGAGAAGTCGCCGCGCAGCGTCCAGAACGCGACGGCCATGAGCCCGGAGGCCATGGTGAGCACGAGGGACACGAGCATGAGCGGCACCCCGGCCCCCGCGGACGCCGGAGACCCCACAGACGCCGTGTCGGAGCGCCTGAGCAGCCAGAGGCTCGTCAGGCCGGTGGCGCTGGCGGCCAGGTCGATGAAGAGGAACGACCAGTTCCAGGCCACCATCACCGGGTCGGTGTACCCGGCGAAGGCCCATTCGGGCGGGATCAGCCCGAGGCCCGTGACGGTGAAGTAGACGACGAACCCGACGTCCGTCGCCAGCATCAGCGCCTTAGTCGTTCTGAGCACGCTCGATCAGCTCCATCAGGTAGGCACGCGTCCGGGCGTGCAGCGCGGGGTCGGGCTCGCCGAGGCCGAGCAGCCGAACGGCCCACCAGCCGTCCACCGCCAGCCGGACGGCGGTGGCCGCGGCGGGGTCCACGCCGTCGCGGGTCAGCCGCTCCTGCCAGGCGGCGAACCGCTCGCGCAGCGGCTCCAGGCCCGCCGGGTCGACCAGCACGCCGGCGAGCAGCGCGGCCGTGACCCGGTCGGGCGCCTCCGGGGTGTGCGTCTCGGGGACCGTGGCCTCCACGTAGGCGCGCAGGAAGTCGCCCGGCCCGTCGCCGGCCCGCGCCAGCGCCTCGTCGAAGGCGTCGGTGAGCCGCGCCACCATGGCCCTGACCAGCGCCTGCTTGGTCGGGAAGTGGTAGAACAGCCCGCCCTTCGACACGCCCGCGCGCTGCGCGACCGCCTCCAGCGTGAGCGACTCGGCCCCGTCCGACAGCAGCACCTCGGCCGCCGCGTCCAGGAGCCGGTCGCGTGAACTCGGTCTCGGCATGCCCGAAACTATACAGGCCAGCCGGTACACTTTCATGGCTCCGCAGAAGCCGGAAACCGGTCCGGGAGCCCGGCTCAGGCGAGGGCCGCGCGGATCGCCTCCTGGGCGGCGTCCCGCAGCCGGGCGTGCACCGCCGCGTTCTCCTCCCGGTCCGTACGCACCTCCACCACGCGCGGCCCGTCGCCCCGCAGCGCCTTGGACAGGTCCCCCAGCTCCTCCACCAGCCGGTACGGCGTGCCGGTCGCGGCGGCCACGTACCCGAGGTCCACCCCGTGCGGCGTGCCGAACACCCGCTCGAACGGGTCGCGCAGCGCCGCCTGCGGCAGCAGCGAGAAGATGCCGCCCCCGTCGTTGTTGACCACCACCAGGCACAGGTCGGGGCGCGGCTCGCGGGGCCCGAGGACCAGGCCGTTCTGGTCGTGCAGGAACGACAGGTCGCCGAGCAGCGCGTACGACGGCCCGTTGTGGGCCAGCGCCGCGCCCATCGCCGTCGAGACGGCCCCGTCGATGCCGGAGGCGCCCCGGTTGGCCAGCAGCCGCAGCCCGCGCCGGGGCCGCATGGCCTGGTCGAGGTCGCGGATCGGCATGGACGACCCGCAGAACAGCAGGGACCCGTTGGGCAGCGTGTCGGCCAGGTCGCGGGCCAGGCGCGGCTCGCTGGTGCCCGAGGTGTCGAGCACCTCGTCCACCGCCGCCCGCGCGGCCTGGTCGGCGTGGCGCCAGGCGTGCAGCCAGCCGTCGTCGCCGGAGGCCACCGGGATCTCCACGGCCTGCGCCACCTGGGTGGCCGAGCGGGTGGGGTCGGGCCAGCGGTCGAGGTCGGTGGCGACGACGATGTGCTCCTGGGCGCGCTTCAGCCACGACAGCAGCGGCCGCGACAGCCCCGGCCGGCCGAGCGTCACGACCACGTCGGGCGCGTACGTGTCGGCGAACTCCGGGGTGGCCAGCAGGTAGTGGTAGGTGGAGACGGCGTGGTCGCCGTAGCGTCCGCCGCCGTTGGGCTCCGACAGGACGGGCCAGCCGGCCATCCCGGCGGCGGCGACGTAGCGGCGCACGTTGGCCGCGCCGTCGCCGACCACGAGCACGCCGCGCCGGGTGGGCGGGATGTGCAGGGCGACGGGCGGCGGGGCGACGCGGGTGCGCACCCACGGCCCGGTCGCGTCGCCGTCGAGCGACTCGTTCCAGGTGGTGTCGCCGTCGGGGATCAGCGGCTCGCGGAAGGCGAGGTTGAGGTGGACGGGCCCGGGGGCGGCGGGGCCGGCGGCGCGCTGGTAGGCGCGGCAGGCCAGCGAGCGCCAGTAGGCGACCTGGCCGGGCCGGTCCTCGGGCGCGCCCACCTCGGCGAACCAGCGGACGGCCGTGCCGTACAGCTTCATCTGGTCGATGGTCTGGTTGGCGCCGGTGCCGCGCAGCTCGGGCGGGCGGTCGGCGGTGAGCACGAGCAGCGGGACGCCGGACTCGCTCGCCTCGATGACGGCCGGGTGGAAGTTGGCGGCGGCCGTGCCGGAGGAGCAGATCAGCGCGACCGGCCGCTCCGAGCGCCGCGCGAGGCCGAGCGCCAGGAACGACGCCGACCGCTCGTCCACGCGCACGTGCAGCCGTACCCGCGACTCGGAGTGCAGCGCCAGCGCCAGCGGCGCCGACCGGGAGCCGGGCGCGAGCACGACGTCGGTCAGGCCGCAGCGCACCAGCTCGTCGACGAGCACCGTGGCCAGCGCGGTCGCGGGGTTCACCGGGACGCCTCCTCCATTCGGCCGAGCCACCAGGGCGATTCGATGGCGAACTCTGACAGGGCCCGCTCGTCCACCTCGGGCCGCCGCACGGTCAGCACCCCGCCGACCGGCGTGAGGGGGTCGGCGGTGACGTCGCCGGACAGGAGCGCCATCGTGCCCAGCCCGCACGCGTACGGCAGCTCGGGCAGCGCCGCGGCCAGCGCCAGGCCGGCGGCCAGCCCCACGGACGTCTCGACCGCGCTCGACACGACGGCCGGCAGCCCGCACGCCTCCACGACGCGCAGCGCCTGCCGCACCCCGCCGAGCGGCTGGACCTTGACCACGGCGATGTCGGCGGCCTCGGCGGCCCGCACGCGCAGCGGGTCCTCGGCGCGGCGGATCGACTCGTCGGCGGCGATCGGCACGTCGCAGGCCCGCCGCACCAGGGCCAGCTCCTCCAGGGTGGCGCACGGCTGCTCGGCGTACTCCAGGCCGAACCGGTCGAGCTCCTTCAGCCGCCGCACCGCCTCGTCGGCGCTCCAGGCGCCGTTGGCGTCCACGCGCAGCCTCCCGGACGGGCCGAGGGCGTCGCGCACGGCCTCCACCCTGGCCAGGTCGTCGGCGAACGGCCGGCCGGGCTCGGCCACCTTGACCTTCGCGGTGGCGCAGCCGGACGCCCGGACGAGCTCGAACGCCCGCTCGGCCGGGACGGCCGGGACCGTGGCGTTGACCGGGACGGTGTCGCGGACCGGCGCCGGCCAGCCCTCGAAGGCGGCCTCATGGGCGCACGCCAGCCAGCGGGCGCACTCGCGCGGCCCGTACTCGGGGAACGGCGAGAACTCGCCCCACCCCGCGGGGCCGCGCAGCAGCACGCCCTCCCGGGCGGTCTGCCCGCGGAACCGGGTGGGCATCGGGATCCGGAACACCACGGGGGCACGGGTCAGCCCCCGCGGTGTCCGGTCGCCCGTCTTTTTCGCGCCGCCGCCCGTGCCGGGCGTCACGCCCCCGTCCGCGTCCACGCCCGCGCTCCTGTCCGCGCGTACGTCCGCGCTTTCATCCGTGCTCTCGCCTGTGCTGTCGCCTGTGCTGTCGACCGTGCCGTCTCGTGTGCCATCGACCGTGCCGGGTCGCGCGTCCCGCCCTGCCACCACCGCGTCACCACTGAGTCAGTACCGATCTGTCGCCACTAACCTTACGAGCATGCCGAGCACGTCGTCGCATCCGGATCGCCCGTTGCGGGCCGTCGTCATGCCGCCGGGCCCCCAGCTGTTCGCGGCGGTGCGCGACGCGCTGAGCGGTGACGGCCCGGCCGTGCTGCCGCTCGCACCGGGCCAGGAGGCCGCCGCGATCGCCGCCCTGCGCCCCTCCGACGTCGACGGGCGGCCCCTGGAGGGCGGCTCCGGCGTGCCGGCCGACGTCGCCGTGGTGATCGCCACCAGCGGCAGCACGGGCGCGCCCAAGGGCGTCATGCTCTCGGCGGCGGCCCTGCGCGCCTCGGCCGCCGCGTCCCTGCGGCGCCTCGGCGCGGCCAGAGGTGAGCGGTGGCTGTGCTGCCTGCCGCCCTCCCACGTCTCCGGGCTCCAGGTGCTCGTCCGCGCGCTGCTCAGCGGGACCGAGCCGGTCGTGCACGAGCGGTTCGACCCGGAGCGGGTGCTGGCCTCGGGCGCCGACCACGTCTCGCTGGTGCCGACACAGCTGCACCGGCTGGTCGAGCTGCGGGCCGACCTGTCGGTGTTCGCGACGATCCTGCTCGGCGGCGCGGCGGCCCGTCCCGGCCTGCTGGACGAGGCGCGCGACCTCGGCGCGCGGCTGGTGACGACGTACGGGATGAGCGAGACGAGCGGCGGCTGCGTGTACGACGGCCGGCCCCTCGACCACGTGGACGTCAAGGTGGGCGACGACGGCCGGATCCGCGTGGCGGGGCCGGTGCTGTTCTCCGGGTACCGCTCGGGGGAGCCCGTCCCGCGCGACGGCGACTGGTTCGTGACCTCCGACCTGGGCGAGCTGTCCGGCGGACGGCTGCGCGTGCTGGGCCGGGCCGACGACGTGATCAACACGGGCGGCGAGAAGGTCGTGGCGGGCGCCGTGACCACGGTGCTCGGGGGCCACCCCGAGGTGGCGGACGTGGCGGTCGTCGGCCGGGCCGACCCCGAGTGGGGCGAGGTGGTGGTGGCCGTGGTGGTGCCCGCCGACCCCTCCCGCCCGCCGACGCTGGCGCAGCTGCGCGCCTACTGCGCCGACCGGCTGCCCTCCTACGCCGCGCCGCGTGAGCTGCGCCTCACGCCGGGCCTGCCCCTGCTGCCCAACGGCAAGCCCGACCTCGTACGGCTGCGCTCGCAGATCTGAGCACGCGCCCGCGCCCGTCTCCCTGTGCCCGTCTCCCTGTGCCCGGCCGGGTCGCGGCCGCTTCACCTGGGACGGGCCGCTCCCAGGAACCTGACGACCAGCCGGTGCGTCATAGTGGGGAAGAGCAAGGAAGGAGCCTTCATGGATCAGACCCGCAAGATGTGGGCATCCGCGGCGGTCGTCGGCGTCATCGTCGTCGGCGGCGTCTCGGTCGCGGCGGCCGCCTCGGCGGGCAGGCTCGATCAGGTCGCCGAGGAGACCAGGGCGGTGATGGAGGTGGACGGTTCCCGCGTGGCCGAGCTCGCCGGGGAGTCGGCCGCTCCGGAGTCCACGCCCGACGTGGTGGTGTCCAAGGACGTGAACCCCGACCCCGACGCGGTCCTCGACTACTGGACCGACGAGCGCATGGAGGGCGCCGAGCCCATGCCGATGCCCGAGGGTGAGCCCGGGAAGGTCACCGAGGGCCCCTCGGGAGTGACCCCCGACGGCGACCCGGGCCAGGTCAGCGGCCACTAGCCGCCCGCCCGGCAGCCGTACGCGGGGTGGGCCGCCAAAGAGGCGGTCCGCCCCTTTTTCCTCCCAACGGGAACAAATAACGGCAAATCGCGTTATTGATACTGGTGCGCTGAGCGGCACGTACCGCCCCACCACAATCTGCCTGATCGCTTCTACTCCGTATGGAGGAGGTGTCCTCATGCCCCGAACCGCCGTGGCGACCCCACCCGCGACCCTCGACCAGCTCCTTGACCGAGGGCGAGCACAGGGTCACCTTTCTCTCGCGGAACTGCGTCACGCGTTCGCCGAGGCCGGGATCAACCCTGCCGAAGGCCGGTCGATCCTGCGCGAGCTCACCGAGGCGGGTGTCAGCCTGGCCGCGGAGGACGAGCCGTCCCTCGGCAGGCCCGCCCGCACGGCCGCGAGGAAGACCACGACCAAGCGCCCGGCCAAGCCGAAGTCTACCGGCTCCGGCGTCGCCGGGTCCAAGACCGACATCTCGGCCGTTCCCTCGGCCGACTCCCCCGACGACGACGCGCCCGTCTCCGCGAAGTCCACCAGGCCCACCGGCCGGTCCACCGGTAGGTCCACGACCCGATCCACCGGCAGGTCCGCGGGCGGCTCCACGGCCGGGCCCGCGGTGAAGGCCGCCCCGGACGCCCCGGTGTCCGCCGACGCCGAGCCGGACCCCGAAGCCCTCGCCATGAGCTCCGAGGAGCCCGAGCTGGAGACCGAGGTCATGGACCTCGACGACACCCAGTCGGCCATGGGCGACTCGGTCCACACGTACCTCAAGTCGATCGGCCGCCGCACGCTGCTGACCGCCGCCCAGGAGGTCGAGCTGGCCCGGCGCATCGAGGCCGGCCTGTACGCCGAGTACAAGCTGGAGACCGACCCGACCCTGTCCCCCGCCGCCCGCGAGGACCTCGACCTGGTCATCCAGGACGGCAAGGACGCCAAGGACCACATGCTGGAGGCCAACCTCCGGCTGGTCGTCTCGGTCGCCAAGAAGTACACCGACCGCGGCATGTCGCTGCTCGACGTGGTCCAGGAGGGCAACCTGGGTCTCATCAGGGCGGTGGAGAAGTTCGACTACACCAAGGGCTTCAAGTTCTCCACGTACGCCATGTGGTGGATCCGCCAGGCCATACAGCGCGGCTTCGCCGACTCGGCCCGGACGATCCGGCTGCCGGTCCACGTGCTGGAGATGCTGTCCAAGCTGTCGCGCATCGAGCGCGACATGCACCAGCGCCTGGGCCGCGAGCCCACGCCCGAGGAGCTGGCCAAGGAGCTGGACAAGACGCCCGACCAGATCGAGGAGCTGCTGCGCACCAGCCGCCAGCCGATCTCGTTGAACGCGACGATCGGCGAGGACGGCGAGACCACGATCGGCGACCTCATCGAGGACGTCGACTCCCCCGAGGCGTCCGAGATCGTCGACCGCCAGCTGCTGGGCGACCAGCTGCGGGGCGTGCTCGACAACCTCTCGCCGCGCGAGTCGAAGATCATGGCGCTGCGGTTCGGCCTGGTGGACGGCAAGCCGCACACCCTCGACGAGATCGGCAAGCACCTGGGGCTGACCCGGGAGCGCATCCGTCAGCTCGAGAAGGAGTCGCTGTCCAAGCTGCGCCACCCGAGCAACACCCGCCCGCTGCTCGACTGGGCGAGCTGACCCCCGGCGGCGCGGCACCCGCCGTCACGCACTGACGACGACCGGCCGCGCCACCACCCGGCGCACCCCGAAAGCCTCGGCCTCTACGGCCGAGGCTTTTGTCATGCCCGCGCCCGCCCGACCGAGCAGGCGACCGTCACATTAGGCTGCCGATCATGAGCGTCACCCTCAGCGACTCCGCCAAGCAGATCCTCGACGCCGCCAACATCGGCGTGCTCGCCACCCTCAACCCCGACGGCAGTCCCCAGACCTCGGTCGTCTGGGTGGGCACCGACGGCGACGACGTGGTCATCTCCTCCCAGGCCGGCAGGCGCAAGGTCGTGAACCTGGAACGGGACCCACGCGCCAGCCTCAGCGTGTTCGACCTTGCGGACCCCGAGAGGTACGTCGAGATCCGAGGGGTGGCGACGGTCACCGAGGACGAGGGCAGGCGGCTGGCGGCGAGGCTGGCGGAGAAGTACGAGGGCGAAGGGGCCGGCGAGGCATACCTTCAACTGCCTCCGGAAGCGGTGCGCGTGACGATCCGGATCACGCCGCGACGGGTGGCGGGCAACGCGGCCTGACAGCACGTGTGGCGCCTTCGACGAGTTCCTGCGCAAACTCCTCGTCGGGGGCCTGACCCCGGTCGGAGAGGGCCCGGACGGTGAACGCCGCCACACGGGGGCTTCGGCCACTGGGCGCCAGGGCACTCATGTCGACGCCGCCCGCGGCACCACCAGCCTCCTCCCAGCTCCACACGGCTGGTTTCGGCGCCCAGACGACCAGGATCGCGTGATCGGCGTCGGCGCCGCGACGCGGTCGCCGCGGTCATGCCGAACACCTCGTCGCCGGCTCCGACACCCGTGACGCCGTCGCCGACCTCGTCCACCACGCCGGCGGCGTCGAACCCGGTCGGGTAGGGGAACGTCACGGGCACCACGTCACGCATCTTCCCCGAGCGGATGGACGTCTCTCCCGTCGACGATCCGGACGCCCGTACGGCGATGCGGATCGTCCCCGGCCCGGCATGCGGCTCCTCGACCCCGGCGACATGCACGACGCCGGCCGGGCCATAGTCCGAAAACTGAACAGCTCTCATGCGTCGCACGTAACGGAACACCTCGTCCGTTTGCTGCCGCGCTGCCTGGTGAGACCGCCGGACCGCCCTGCCGGGCTGCGTTGCCAGCCGCCGGACCGCCCCTGCCGGTGCTGCCTTGCCTTGCCGCGGGACGCGCTGGAGCCGGGCTCTAGCGGACCGCGGGGACCGGGCGCGGGATGCGGGGGATGCCCCACATGCGGTTCTCCTCGCGGAGCGTGCGCAGCCGGTCGACCTCGGCCGTCCACATCGCCCCCGCGGGCGTCGCCTTGGCCTTGCGGCGGGCGATGCGGTCGTCGTACGCCCGGACGCCGAACGTGGACCGCTGCCCCGCCTCGGCGCCCCGCAGCGCCTCGGTCAGCGCCTTGTCGAACGCCAGCCCGGCGCCCAGCAGCTCCACCTCGTCGGCGTCGGCGGCCCGCAGCTCACGCAGCGTCCGCTCGGCCTGCCTGGCCTTCTCCAGCAGCTCGGGATAGCTCTTGGAGATCTCCAGATCCGCGTGGTAGCGGACCTCGGCCTCCCGGCTCACCCGCGGACGGAAAAACGCCATCGGCTCTGCCCCTTCGCGCAAGTCGCTCTGTTGTTCGCGACAAGGGTACGCCTCTCCGCGACACACCACGTCATCGGACCACGGCAACCGCCTTTACATAGTAAGATCATCGCATGCCCGCCAAGAGGCCGCCCGTTCCCCTGTCCCGTGAGCGCATCATCGAGACCGCGCTGCACATCGCCGACACGCAGGGCCTGCGCCGGCTCACCATGCGCCGGCTCGGCGACGCCCTGCAGGTGGAGGCCATGGCCATCTACCATCACCTGCCGCTCGGCAAGGAGGCGCTGATGGACGCGCTGGCCGAGCACGTCACCGCCATCCACGTCGAGCCCGGGAGGACGTGGCAGGACACCGCCCGGGCGTGGTGCCGGGCCAGCCGCGAGCTGCTGCGCGACCACCCGGGCGTGCTGGCGCTCGCGCTGACCAAACCGCCCAAGGGCGGCACCGCGATCTCCATCAGGGAGCAGACGGACCAGCTCGCCGAGGCGGGCCTGCCCGACGCGGCCGAGGCGGTGCGGGCGCTTCGGGCGTTCGTCTTCGGCAGCGTCGCGGTGGAGGTGCAGCAGTCGGGCTGGGCCGACCCCGAGGTGGACGAGTGGGTACGCCGCGACGAGCGCGCCGACGCCGACTTCGAGCGGGGCCTGGACGCGCTGCTCAGGGGCCTGCGCGCCTAGAAGGGCCGCTCCGGCCCGCCGCGCTCCCCTGATCGACGGCGGCCGGGAGCTCGCCGGCCGCCGTCCCCGCAGGAAAAGGCCGCATTCGTCGAGATCTCGCGCAGCGATCGGGCAAAGGGTTGCGAACCTAGTGGCGTGTCGAGCTTGGACCGTTATCCTGCATAAGGCACGCTGTGTCGAGGGTCACACCATCCGCGCATCCTCCTCTAACAGTCCGAACGGACTATGTCGGATTATGTGACATACGTCGCACACTTACTACGTCCAACAGCCCGAGCCGCTCCCGTGCCACGGGGGCTTTTCACGAGATATCGGAGGCACGCCGATGTGCCCGCACGACCCGGTCTGTCCGTCCGCCGAGGCGCCCGACCGTGAGGCCGCACGCACCGTCGCGTGCCACCCCGAACAGGGGTGGAGCCTTCTCTGCAACGGCGTGGTCCTGTTCGAGGACACCGGGGAACTGCTGCCGGGCGGCACCGCCATCGCCCCGCACCGCCCCGTCGTGGGCGCCGCCTGAGCGAGCCGCCTCACCAGACGTGGCCACACGGCGGTCACGGCTCCGCCGTCGTAGTCCTGAAGTCACGGGCCTGAGGTCACCGGGCACGCGCCGCCCGGTCACCACCCCGGCCACACCCGCGGCTCAGCCGCTCCGTACCGGGCAGAGCGTCCACTCGGGCGGGGGCCACCTGGTAGAGGCCCGGTGGAGATCACTCGGAGGACGGTCCACCCCGGCGGAGGATCCAGCGAGAGACCGGACACGCGCCCAGCCGCAGGAAGGCCCCCGCAACGCGCCCTACGCGGATCGTCCACCTGTACGCAGGCCGTCCGGGCGTCCGGGTCAGGCGTACGACATGATCCAGCCGGCGACCACCTCGCCCACCCGGGCGGGGTCCTTCTTCAGGTCGTGCCCCTCCCCCGGCAGCACCACGAGCCGTGCCGCGTCGGCGGCGTCCGGCACTCCGAACGGATCGCGGTCCCCGTTCACCACGAGCACGTCCACACCCGCCCCGCGCAGCTCGTCGGCTCTGGAGCGTTCCGGTCTGCCGGGCGGGTGCAGCGGGAACGCGAGGGCGACCACCGCCGCCGCCCCGACGTCCTTGGCGGTACGGCAGGCGACCCGCGCCCCGTTGCTCCGGCCACCCTGCACCAGCGGCAGGCCCGGCGCCTTCGACCGCAGCTCGGCCAGTACGGCGCACCACGCCTCGTCCTGCCGGGCCGCCGAGCCCGGAGCGCGGGCCCCGGCGAGCCTGAACGGCTGCGTCACCCGAGCCACGCTGGCCCCCGCCGCGAGGGCGGCGTCGCGCACGGCCAGCAGGTCGGGCGCGTCCACTCCCCCGGCCGACCCGTGGGTCAGCACGAGCAGCAACCGGGGCCTGTCGGCCTCGTCCACCTGCACCGACGCGGGCCCGCGCGGCGTCATGACCTCCATGCGAGAACCGTATCGGGCTCCGCCCCACGACCGGACCCCGGACCCGCCGCCGCCCCTCGTCGACACCTGAGAACGGGCGACCGTAGGGGCGAGGGCATCCCACCCAGGTC
Source organism: Nonomuraea sp. NPDC050733 (assembly GCF_040654215.1). Lineage (NCBI taxonomy): Bacteria > Bacillati > Actinomycetota > Actinomycetes > Streptosporangiales > Streptosporangiaceae > Nonomuraea > Nonomuraea sp. NPDC050733. The sequence goes on from NZ_JBFAHO010000009.1 coordinate 129,165, forward strand.
ACGGCGACCGGCGCTCTGCCTGAAACCGGTGAAACCCGGTCGAGGGTGCCGTGAAACCGGCGCCACCGAGAGTGAAGCCATGAGCATCACAGAACTCGGCCGCACCGGGGGCGGGCCGGCCTCCGACGGGGGCACCGATCTGGCCGTACACGCGGTAGGGCTGGTGAAGACGTTCGGCCGGCACCGCGCCGTCGACGGGATCGACCTGGACGTCCGCCCCGGTGAGATCTTCGGCGTCCTCGGCCCGAACGGCGCCGGCAAGACCACCACCCTGCGGATGCTGGCCACCCTGTTGACGATCGACGCGGGCCGTGCCGAGATCTTCGGGGTCGACGTGGCCGGCAACCCGCACGTGATCCGCCAACTGGTCGGCGTCACCGGACAGTACGCGTCGGTCGACGAGAACCTGACCGCCCGCGAGAACCTCTGGCTCTTCAGCCGCCTGCAGGGCATCGCCGGGCCGCGTGCCCGGCGCATCGCCGGCGAGCTGCTGGGCCAGTTCGGCCTGGAGGAGGCCGCCGACAAACCGATCGCGCAGTTCTCCGGCGGCATGCGCCGGCGCCTCGACCTGGCGGCCAGCCTGATCACCAGGCCACCGCTGATCTTCCTCGACGAGCCGACCACCGGTCTCGATCCGCGCACGCGCGGCCAGATGTGGGACACCATCCGCGGTCTGGTCGCCGACGGCTGCACGGTGCTGCTGACCACACAGTATCTGGACGAGGCCGACCAGCTCGCCGATCGCGTCGCGGTCATCGACCACGGCCGCAAGGTCGCCGAGGGCACCCCCGACGAGTTGAAGACCGCGGTCGGCAACTCCGCCCTCCAGTTGCTGCTCGCCGAGCCGGGCGAGGTGCCCGCCGCCGTGGAGGTCGTGCGGCGCGTCCTCGGCTCCGACCCGGTCCTCAGCCCGGAGCAGGGCCGCCTCAACGTCGCCCTCGACCAGGCCGACCTGGCCGCCGACGTACTGATCGCGCTGCGCAACGCCGGGGTGTCGATCTCTTCGGTGAGCGTGGCCAAGCCCAGCCTGGACGAGGTGTTCCTCGCCCTCACCGGCCACGAGGCGGACGAGGACAAGAGGGACCGGGAGCACGAGACCGGCACGGAGGAGAACCGATGAGCACCATGATCGCACCCGCCCGCGAGGCGGTCCGGGCCGCCGACCGCGTGGCGGCCGCCCGGCGGCGCGTCTCACTGGCGGAGACGCTCAGCCAGACCCTGACGATGGCGTGGCGGGCGCTCAAGAAGATGCGCCGCAACCCGGAGCAGTTCTTCGACGTGGCGCTGCAGCCCATCCTGTTCACCGCGATGTTCGCCTTCATCTTCGGCGGCGCCATCGCCGGCGACGTGGAGAGCTACCTGCCCCTGATGATCCCCGGCATCCTCGCCCAGACCGTGTTGACGACGTGCATGGCCACGGGCACGCAACTGCGCGAGGACATGGAGAAGGGCGTCTTCGACCGGTTCAAGTCGTTGCCGATCGCCCGGATCGCGCCGCTCGCCGGCCCGATGGTGGCCGACCTGCTGCGTTACGCGATCGCGGCCACTCTGACCTTCGGCATGGGCCTGGTGATGGGCTACCGCCCGGGCGGCGGGGCGGGCGGTGTGCTCGCCGCGATCCTGCTGGCGATCTTCACCGGCTGGTCGCTGGCGTGGGTCTTCACCTGGGTCGGCACGATCGCCCGGAGTGCCCAGGCCGTGCAGGGCATCTCCATGATGATCTTGTTCCCGCTGACGTTCCTGTCGAACGCCTTCGTCCCCGTCGAGACCCTGCCCGGCTGGCTGGCCGCGTTCGTCCGGGTCAACCCGGTCTCACACCTGGTCACGGCCGCCCGCGACCTGGCCAACAGCGCCCTCGTCAGCGGAGAGGTGGCATGGACGCTCCTGGCGTGCCTGATCGTCATCGCGATCTTCGCTCCGCTGTCGGTACGCAGCTACAAGCGGCACATGTGACCTCCGCCCGTCACGGCCCGAGACCTGCTCGAGGAGACTCAGCGCCTCGTCGAGCAGGTCGGGGCCGCGTCGGTCGCCGTAACGGGCCCGCACGGCGGCGATCATCCCGGGCGCGGCCCGCTCCGCGTACGGTTCGATCCGCTCGAAGGCCATGCTGGGCATGGTGTTGTTGTACGCGAACCGCTCGGCCAGCACCAGCAACCCGATCGCGTCGCGGGGGGCCATGGCTCCGCGCAGCAGCCCCCAGGCGCCGAGCGCGAAGATCATCGAGCCGCACATCGGGTAGTCCATGACGGGGTTGCCCCAGGTCAGCAGGTCGTAGCTCCGGGCGGTGGCGAACAGCTCCTCGCCGTACCGGACGTCTTCCGGCGGGGCGTGGTACGCGTACGCCGTCAGGGTGACCGACCTCGCGATGATCGTCCACGGCGTGAAGTCCGTGCGCGGCACCCCGGGCAGGCGCATGTCCTGTGCCCGCTGGACGGCCAGACGGTATTCCGCGAGCGCGGCGGCCGTCTCGCCACGGGCGAGGGCGAGCTCGGCCGCGCACAACGAGACGATCGCCACCCCGCCGAGCACCGCCTCGTTGTCGTTGATCCGGCTGATCTCGGCGAGCTCGTTCTCCGCGGTGCCGAGGTCGCCGTCGGCGAGCGCGGAGATCAGCAGCACCGCGCGGAGCTGGGTCTCGTCGTCGGTGGCGCCGAGCCGGCTCAGCACCGGGATGGCGGTCCGCGCGTGTCCGACCGCCCGCCGGCGGTCGCCGAGCTGCATGGCGAGGTGGGCCAGCTCGGCGTGCATGACCGCTGGGAACCACGGCCCCTCGTCCTCGCGGAGCATCGTCAGGGTCCGCTCGGCGGCCTCGATCGCTCCGGTCGCGTCTCCCGCGTTCTCCAAGGCGTGGACGCTCATCTGCGTCGCCGCCAGGGCCACGTCATGGTCCGTGCTGCGGCACAACTCGGCCAGCCGGTGGCGCACCTCGCCGTCGGCCCCGTCGCACGCGAGCGCCACCGTGGCCATCGCCGCCACGCGGGAATTCGTCGTGTCACTGATGGGCAGCGTACGGAGGAAGTCGCGGAGCGGATCGACACTGCGGTCGTTGACGATCATGGTGTTCACGAGCGTGATCAGCATGGCGGCCCTGGCCACCTCGACCAGGCACGGCGGCGGCACCCAGCCGGTGATCACCTGGGCGATCGCGTGCCGGTGCACGAAGATCCGGGCGTGGTCGCCGCGGATCGACCACAACGCGCCGACGCCTGCCAGCAACTGGACCGTCGTCACGGGATCGGCCTCGCCGAGAGCCTGCCGGAGCAGATCGGCGAGGTTGCTCTCCTCGGCGTGCAACGCGTCGGCCGCCGCGAACTGCGCCGGGCTGAACAGCTCCAACGCGTGTGCGAGGGCGTACGCCGTCGCCCAGGCCCGCTGCGCCGCCCGCGCGGGCGCCTCCTCGCCGGCCTCCTTCAGCCGCATCCGTCCGAACTCCCTGACGGTCTCCAGCATCCGGTAGCGCAGGCCGTACGTCGTCTCGCGGACGCTCAGCATCGACTGCTCGGTCAGCGCGTCCACGACGTGCAGGGCGTCCGTGCCGAGTACGTGTTCGGCCGCGGCCAGCGTGAAACCGTCGCCGAACAGCGACAACCACCGCAGCGCCCGCCGCTCCGGCTCCTCCAGCAGGTTCCACGACCAGTCGATGACCGCGAGCAGCGTCTGGTGCCGGTCCGGAGCCGCACGGTTCCCGCCGCGCAGGAGAGCGAACCGGTCCGCCAGCCGCCGCGCGATCTCCTCCACCGACATCACCCGCACCTTGGCCGCGGCCAGCTCGATCGCGAGCGGCAGCCCGTCGAGGCGCGCGACGACGTCCTCGACCACCCTCTCGTCGATCCGGACCCCCGGGCGGGCGGCCGTGGCGCGCTGGCGGAACAGCTCCACCGCGTCGCCCGTGCGCAGCTCGCCGAGCAGGTAGACGCGTTCGGCGGGGATCGACAGGGGGGCGCGCGAGGTGATGAGGACCCGCAGGTCGCGGGTCGTCACGGTCAGGAACGCCACCAGGTCGGCGACGGCCTCGATCACATGCTCGCAGTTGTCCAGGATGAGCAGCGCCGGAGCCTGGTCGAGATGCTGGGCGATGCGGGCGCGAACGTCGGAGCGCTGCTCGGCGCTCAGGGCACGACGCCCGCTGACCGAGTCCCGGACCCCGAGCGCCGAGCCCACCTCGCCCACCACGCCCTCCGGCGAGGAGACGCCGACCAGCTCGACGAAGTGAGCGACGGGCTGCGCGGCGTTCCTGCCGACGACATGAGCCAGCCGCGTCTTGCCCAGCCCGCCGGGACCGATGACGGAGACCACCCGGTTGGTCTGCAGCAGGGCGTGCACCGCACGGATGTCGCCGTCGCGGCCGAGCAGCGAGGAACCGTCGTACAGGATGCCCTCGCGGACCGGCCGATCCGCGACGAGGAGCGCGGCGTACACGCGGGCGAGCTCCGGCCCTGGCTCCGTGCCGAGCCGCGCCACCAGGCCCGCGCGGTACCGCTCGTAGCGCTCCAGAGCCGCGGCGGCGCCACGTACGGCGGCCTCGCTGCGCAGCAGGCAGGCGAGCAGCTCCTCGTCGTGCGGCCGATCGGCCGCGGCCTCCTCCAGCAGCGGCAGCGCCTTGTCGTGGGCGCCGCTCCGGCCCTGCGCGAGCGCCGCCACCCGTCGCGCCTCGGACACCCGTCCCGCTGCGACGCCCCTCAGATCGGCGAGCGCGCCCGTGCCGCCGTCCATGCCGCCGGCCACGAGACCCATGGCCTCTTCGGCGCGGCGACGCGCGAGCGCCGTGTCGTCCTCGGCCAGCGCGGCCCGCGCCTGTTCCACCAGCGCGCCGAGCAGCAGCGCGTCCACCTGGTCGGCGGGCAGCCCGAGGCGGTAACCACGCGGGATCCGCACCACGGCATCGGCGCAGGTCGCCGCCCTGGTCCGCGAGACGACCACCTGCAACGCCTTGGTCGGGTTGGCCGGCGTCTCGTCGGGCCACAACTCCTCGACCAGGCGCTCGTCGCTGACCCCTGCGCGCCCGGACAGGGCGAGCAGGGCCAGCAGGGTCCGCGCGCGGTCGCCGACCACGCGCACGCCCCGCCATCGAACGCCGTCGAGCAGGACCAGTGCGGGGGACACCCCCTCAGCTTACGGAGGAGTCACCCGCGTGGAGCAGGCTGACCGCGAGTATCTCGACTCGTGATGATCGCGGCCTGACCCTCCGGTGCCGGGCGGAGCGCGTCGAGCCGCAGCGCCCGCGGGCTCGCCCCCGGACGACCAGCGCCCCGCAGCCGCGGCGCCGTACCTGGCCGCCCTGCGCACCCGGAGAGGGTCGTCACGTGTCGCGGTCGCGGCGGAGGCGGACGTCGGCGGCCAGCGTCTCGTCCTCGTGGTCCAGCCCGTACGCCCAGACGTGCGCGGCGTCGTCGTCCCGCCCCCGTAAGGGAAGTGTGCGGGCCAGCAGCTCGATGGCGAGGGCGCTCGTCCCCGCGTCGGCGCCGTCCTCGACGGCCCCCGCGAACTCGGCGCACGCCATCTCCAGGTGGGCGATCCCGAGCTGGACCCGCAGCCGCGGCGCCACCTCGGCCGGTGCGGCCTCCAGCGCGTCGAGCAGCACCTCGGCCGCCTCCCCCGGCTCGCCGCGCTCCAGCATCAGGTCGGCGAGCTGCTGCGCGGCGTGCGCGGCCGTCTCGTCGTCGCCGGCCGCCACCGCCGCCGCGCCTGCCTCGCGCAGCGACGCCTCACCCTCGTCCAGCGCTCCGGCCTGTACGGCGAGCCGGGCCAGCGCGAGGTGGGCCAGCGGCACGTACGCGGCGGTGCCGAGTCCCAGCACGGCCTGCCACGCGCCGCGTGCCTGCTCGGCCCGGCCCTCCCGCTCGAAGCCCTGCGCCAGGTGGCAGGCCGCCTGCGCCGCGTACTCGGGGTGGCCGGTGGCGAGCGCGGCCCGGGCCGCGGCGCGGGCGCCGTCGAGGTCGCCGCGCTCCTCCAGCACCACGGCCAGGCCCACGGCGGCCTGCGCCCGGTCGGGCTCGTCGGGGTCGGCCGCCAGCTCGGACAGGATGGCCGCGGCGCCGTCGAGGTCGCCGTCCTCGGCCAGGCGGCGGGCGGTGTCGAGAGGCGGGGTCCGCAGCTCTGAGGACGTCAAAGATGGCTCCTTCGGCGACGATCGGACCGAGCCTAACGACTTCTGGCGATCATGTCTGCCGACTTGTCCCGGTTGGCCGGGCCCGGCCACGGGAACCGCACCCCCGCGACACCTCCCCCGCGGGGAACGCCGCGGCCCCTCCCCGACGAGCGGGAAGGGGCCGTGGCGGGACCGGGCGTGCGGGACGCGCGGTGACAGCGGGACGTCAGTCCTCGTACGCCTCCAGAGGCGGGCAGGAGCACACCAGGTTGCGGTCACCGTAGGCCTGGTCGATGCGGCGCACCGGCACCCAGTACTTGCCGTCGCGCAGCGAGGACACCGGGTAGGCGGCCTCGGTGCGGGTGTAGGGGTGGGTCCACTCGTCGGCGGTGACGGCCTCGGCGGTGTGCGGGGCGTTGCGCAGCGGGTTGTCGTTCATGTCGTACTCGCCGGAGGCCACCTTGGCGATCTCCGCGCGGATGGCGATCATGGCGTCGGCGAACCGGTCGAGCTCGGCGACGTCCTCGCTCTCGGTCGGCTCGATCATGAGCGTGCCCGCCACGGGGAACGACATGGTCGGCGCGTGGAAGCCGTAGTCGATGAGCCGCTTGGCGACATCGTCGACGGTGACGCCGGTCTCCTTGGTGATCTGGCGCAGGTCGATGATGCACTCGTGCGCCACCAGCCCGCCGCGCCCGGTGTAGAGGACCGGGAAGTGGGGGGCCAGCCGCCGCGCGAGGTAGTTGGCCGACAGGATGGCCTGCTCGGTGGCCGCGGTGAGCCCGTCGGAGCCCATCATGCGGATGTAGGCCCAGGAGATCGGCAGGATGCCGGCCGAGCCGTACGGGGCGGCCGAGACCGGGCCGACCGGCGAGTCGTTGTGCAGCGGGTGGCCGGGCAGGTAGCCGGCCAGGTGCTCGCGGACGGCCACGGGGCCGACGCCGGGCCCGCCGCCGCCGTGCGGGATGCAGAACGTCTTGTGCAGGTTGAGGTGGGACACGTCCGCGCCGAACTCGCCGGGCTTGGCCAGGCCGACCAGCGCGTTGAGGTTGGCCCCGTCGACGTAGACCTGGCCGCCGGCGTCGTGGACCTTGGCGCAGATCTCGGTGATGGCCTCCTCGTACACGCCGTGCGTGGACGGGTAGGTCACCATGATGGCGGCGAGCGTCTCGCGGTGCTTGGCGATCTTGGCGTCGAGGTCGGCCAGGTCGACGTTGCCCTCGGAGTCGCAGGCCACGACGACGACGCGCATGCCGGCCATGACGGCGCTGGCGGCGTTGGTGCCGTGGGCGGAGGACGGGATGAGGCACACGTCGCGGCCGGTGTCGCCGTTGGCCCGGTGGTAGGCGCGGATGGCCAGCAGCCCGGCCAGCTCGCCCTGGGACCCGGCGTTGGGCTGGATGGAGACCGCGTCGTAGCCGGTGATCTCGGCCAGCCAGCGCTCCAGCGTCTCGACCAGCTCGACGTAGCCGGCGGCCTGCTCGATCGGCGCGTAGGGGTGGATCGCGGCGAACTCGGGCCAGGTGATCGGCTCCATCTCGGTGCTCGCGTTGAGCTTCATCGTGCAGGAGCCGAGCGGGATCATGGACCGGTCGAGCGCGATGTCCTTGTCCTGGAGCCTGCGCAGGTAGCGCAGCATCGCGGTCTCGGAGTGGTGGCTGTGGAAGACCGGGTGGGTGAGGTAGCCGGACTCGCGGGCCAGCCCGGCGGGCAGCCGGTCGAGGCCCTCGTCGGCGACCAAGGCGTCCAGCTCGGCGCGGGAGGCGGACTCGTGGCCGAGCGTCTCGCCGAAGGCCGACGCGACCCGCTCCAGGTGATCGGCGGTGGTGGTCTCGGAGCAGGCGACGGCGACGTGGTCGGCGTCGGCGGGCCACACGTTCACGCCACGCTCGGCCGCCAGCCGTACGACGTCGGCGGCCTTGCCGGGGACGCGGGCCAGCACGGTGTCGAAGAACTCGCCGTGGACGACCTCGACGCCGCCGCGGCGCAGCGCCTCGGCCAGGGCGGCGGCGTGCCGGTGGGTGCGGGCGGCGATGCGGCGCAGCCCCTCGGGCCCGTGGTAGACGGCGTACATGCCGGCGATGACGGCGAGCAGCACCTGGGCGGTGCAGATGTTGCTGGTGGCCTTCTCGCGGCGGATGTGCTGCTCGCGGGTCTGCAGCGCGAGCCGGTAGGCGGGGTCGCCGTCAGCGTCGACGGAGACGCCGACCAGTCGGCCGGGCATCTGCCGCTGCAGGCCCTCGCGCACCGACATGTACGCGGCGTGCGGCCCGCCGAAGCCGAGCGGGACGCCGAAGCGCTGGGAGGACCCCACGGCGATGTCGGCGCCCAGCTCACCGGGCGCGGCGACGAGCGTGAGCGCCAGCAGGTCGGCGGCGGCCACGACGAGGGCGCCGGAGGCGTGGGCGGCCTCGGCGACCGCGCGGAAGTCGCGCAGGCGGCCGGAGGCGCCGGGGTACTGGACGAGCACGCCGAAGCACTCGGGCAGCTCGCCCTCCAGGGTGTGCTCGACGAGCTCGATGCCGAGCGGCTCGGCGCGGGTGGCGAGCACCGCCTTGGTCTGCGGCAGCGTGTCGGCGTCGACGACGAACACGGGGCTCTTGACCTTGCCGGCCCGCCGGGCCAGGGTCATCGCCTCGGCGGCGGCCGTGGCCTCGTCCAGCAGGGAGGCGCCCGCGACGGGCAGGCCGGTCAGGTCGGAGACGACGGTCTGGAAGTTGAGCAGCGCCTCCAGCCGGCCCTGGGAGATCTCGGGCTGGTACGGGGTGTAGGCGGTGTACCAGCCGGGGTTCTCCAGGAGGTTGCGGCGGATGACCGCGGGCGTGACCGTCTCGTGGTAGCCGAGGCCGATCATGGAGGTGAGGACCTGGTTGCGGCCGGCCAGCGCGCGCAGCTCGGCGATCGCGCCGGTCTCGCCGACCGCGGCGGGCAGCTTCAGCCGGTCCTTGGCCCTGATGGCCTCGGGCACGGCCACCGCCACGAGGTCGGCCACGGACTCGAAGCCGACGGCCTCGAGCATGCGCTGCTGCTCCGGGGCTGAGGGGCCGATGTGCCGGGCCGAGAACGGCGGAGCTGACAGGTCGGTCATGGAGATGCCTCCCGAGGCTGTGGAGACCGGCGCCAGGGCGCGGGCGTATGCCGGGTCTCCCCCTCTGTCATGCGGACCTGAGAGCTTCACCCCGGAGGGCTTGCACCGTCGGTGAGACGCGCCTGGCGGGCGCGCCTGCTTTCCAGAGTCGCCTCACCCGAGCGGTACAGGTGCCTGAGAGATTCCGGGGAGGGTTGCTCCTTCGGCGCCCCAGGGACGAAGCCCGGGGACTCTCCCGCACGGGGTCGTCAGCCTTGCGCTCTCACATTACCCTGTGCGGCGCGCACGCCGCCGCTGGGCCAGCTCGTCAGCGGGGTGGTCGGCCGGGACGGAGTCCGCGACCGCCGCTCGTTCCCCCGGCAGCTCCGCGAGGGAGCCCTCGACCTCGCGCCAGACCCGGCCGAGGGCGATGCCGAAGACGCCCTGACCGCCCTGGAGCAGGTCGATCACCTCGTCGGCCGAGGTGCACTCGTAGACGCTGACGCCGTCGCTCATGAGCGTGATCTGGGCGAGGTCGGCCACCCCGCGCTCACGCAGGTGCTGCACGGCCGTACGGATCTGCTGGAGGGAGACCCCGGTGTCGAGAAGCCGCTTGACGACCTTGAGCACCAGGATGTCGCGGAAGCTGTAGAGCCGCTGCGAGCCGGAGCCCTGCGCCGCTCTTATCGTGGGCTCGACCAGTCCGGTGCGTGCCCAGTAGTCCAGCTGCCGGTAGGTGATGCCGGCCGCCGCGCAGGCCGTCGGGCCACGGTATCCGATGTCAGCCGGCAGCGACGCCGGCCGCTCGTCGAAGAGCAGTCCCTGCTCCCCGGCACGCTGACGCGCGCTCTCGCGCCGTACCGAGTCTTCCTGGCCGGCCGTCTTTCCCTCGCCGCTGCTGACCGCCACGCGGACCTCCGGCTTTCTCTCATCCCGTGACCTGATCTGGGGGTTCGTAAAAAGGCGGCCACGGGTTTCACTTGCACCGTAGGACCGTGACCATGCTCAGTCAACGATCCGGCTCGGCGCGTCGTGAAGCGTAAATGCACTGAAATACCTACCCCGCCCTGCCGAAGTCCTCGGGGGTGATCGTGTCAAGGAACTCCCTGAACTTCTCCACCTCGTCCTCCTGGTCGTCGGGGATGATCACACCGGCCTCCTGGACGACCTCCTCGCTGGCGAAGATGCGCGCCCCGGTGCGCAGGGCCAGGGCGATCGAGTCGGACGGCCGGGCGCTGACCTCGACGCCGTTGGAGAACACCAGGTCGGCGAAGAAGATCCCATCGCGCAGGGCGACGATGTTGACGGCGCGCAGGCCGACGCCCAGCGCGCTCAGCACGTCTCTGAACAGGTCGTGCGTCAGGGGCCTGGGCGGGGGCTCCTCCGCCTGGGCCAGCGCGATGGCCGTGGCTTCGGTCATGCCGATCCAGATGGGCAGGAACCGCTCCCCGTGTGCCTCCTTGAGCAGGACGATCGGCTGATTTGTGGGCATTTCTACCCGAACGCCCACGACCTCCATCTGCAACACGGGCTGCTCCGTATTCGACTGGCCGGCGACCCGGCACAGCTCATTGCTGGTTCGCTTATGCATTTCAACGTAACACCCGGCGGGTGCCGTATGTCCCGCCGGTGCGGTCCCGAATCTCACCGACGGGCCCGGCCGTCAGGCCCGGCGGGGAGGGCCGGTGGGGCGGGCCGGTGGACCGGGCCGGCCGGGGTCAGCGTCCCAGGACGGTGCGCACGCCCTCGCGGACCAGCGCGGCGTGCAGGTCCAGCAGCAGCGCCGACAGCTCCCTGGCCGCCTCGTCGGCCTCGCCGATGGCACCCGGGCCGCGCCGCTTGAGCACCGGTGCGACCGCCTGCTCAACCAGGCCGCACTCCCGCTCGGCCGCCGCCTTGACGGCGCGCAGGTGGCGGGCGTGCAGGCCGAAGCGGGCCAGCGCCCCGACGGTGCGCGCCACGGTCAGGGCGTCCTCGTCGTAGCGCCGGGCGCGGGCCGCGAGCAGCCCGTAGTCCTCCAGCTCGGTGAGCGTCTCGTCGTCGATCCCGGCCGTCTCCAGCAGCTCGGCGCGGCTGAGCCGGATCTCCGGCTCGGCGTCCGCGTCGGGAACGGCGCGCGGGCGGCCGAAGTCCTCGGCCATCTTGTCCTTGATCACCCGCAGCGGCAGGTAGTGGTCGCGCTGCTCGGTGAGGATGTAGCGCAGCTGCTCCACGTGCAGGTGGGTGAACTTGCGGAAGCCCGACGGGCTCCGCTCGGGCTCGATGAGGCCCTCGCCCTCCAGGAACCGGATCTTGGAGATCGTGACGTCGGGGAACTCGCCCCGCAGGAGGGCGAGCACCTCCCCGATGCTCATGTGCGAGCGCGCCGCCTGCGAACTCATGCTGTGGCGGCGGTCCGCATCAGGAACAGCAGACGGAACTTGCCGATCTGCACCTCGTCGCCCGAGTGCAGCGGCACCTCCTCGATGCGCTCCCTGTTGACGTACGTGCCGTTGAGGCTGCCCACGTCGCGCACCGAGAACTGGCCGCCCCGGTGCCGGTAGAACTCGACATGACGGCGCGAGACCGTGATGTCGTCGAGGAAGATGTCGCTCTCCGGGTGGCGGCCGGTGGTGGTGAGGTCCTTGTCGAGGCGGAACCGGCTCCCCTGGTTGGGACCCCTGGTCACGGTGAGCAACGCCGTGCCGGGCGGCAGCTGCTCCACCAGCGCCCGCTCGGCGAGGAGCATGTCGCCTGTCTCAGCCTCGTACGCCTCGATTCCCGCTACGGAGATCGTCGAGGTGGTGTCCCCGGCGACCTCGGCTCTGGCCAGCGGTGACCCACAGCGGGAACAGAAACGGGCATCCTCGGGGTTGGCGTGCCCGCACTGCGTGCAGTAGACGCTCGGCATCGATCGGCTCGGCCTCCTACCGCGAAGACGCGGCGACGGTGCTCGGCGCGCCTCGCTTCGCTCTTCAAGTTTGCGAATGCCGCAACTTACGCTGCTGAACGGCAAAGGTCAAGGCGGGGCGCTGGACGACAGGTTCGGACGGTGACAAAGCTACCGCCGCCCGCGCCTGATGGTCCATGCCGCCGCACCTTTACACAATACGATCTTGCCGGGCGCCGCGCGAACCCTTGAGGCCGTTACACGCGGTGACATTCCTCTCAAGAGCTGGCCAAAAGGCGCCCCTTCCCCGGTCTCAGGGCGTAAAGGGCCTGGGAGACGCGCGGAAAACACCCAGGAGACGCACAGAAGACGCACAGGGTGCCCTCAGGGGACGCTCAGGAGGCGGCGGCCTCGACGATGCGGGCCCAGCGCTCGATGAGGGCCTGGGCCGTGTCCATGTCGTGGGCCTCGGCCCACAGATCGGTGACCGGCTCGGTGGCGGCGGGCAGGATCAGCACCCAGGCCCCGTCCTCTCCGACGACGCGCACCCCGTCGGTCGTGTCGATGCGCTGTCCCTCCCCGGAGGCCTCCACCGCCTCGATGACCGAGCGCATGACCGCCCCCTTGGCCGCCCAGCGCGTCGGCACGCTGCGCTTGAGCAGCCTCGCCTCGGGGATGCGGGCGTCGATCTGGCTGAGTGACAGCCGGGTTCGGGCCACCAGGCCGAGCAGCCGCATGAACGCGGCCAGCCCGTCGATGGCCGGGCTGAACTCGGGCACGACGAAGCCGCCCCGCCCGTCCGCCGCGAAGATCATGTCCTCGCCGGCGGCGGCCGAGGTGAGGGCGTCCAGGGCGGTGGAGGTCCACTGCGCCTGCACGCCGTGGAAGCGGCACACCTGCTCGGCCACCCGGGTGGTGGTGACCGGCAGCGCCACCTGCCCGCCCCGGCGCTCGGCGGCCACGAGGTCGAGCACCACGAGCAGGGCCCGCTCCTCGCCGATGAGCTGCCCCATCTCGTCCACCAGCGCGATCCGCTCGCCGACCGGGTCGAAGCGGACGCCGAACGCGGCGCGGGAGGAGCTGACGAGCTCCGACAGGCGTTGCAGGTCCCGGCGGCGCTCGGCCAGCGTCTCGGTCGGCGAGGCGTCGTCGAGCCGGGCGTTGACCGTGAGCACCTCGACGCCGACGCGGCCGAGCAGGGTCGGCAGGACCAAGGAGGAGGTCCCGCCGGCGCAGTCCACGACCACCTTCATGCCGGCGATGCCGCTCATGTCGATCCGGCGCATCAGCTCGTGGGTGTAGTCCTCGACGACGCGCGCCGGGTAGGTCAGCTCGGCGATCTCGCCGGGGAAGGCCCGCCGGAACTCCTGGCGGGAGAAGACCCGTTCCAGCTTGCGCTGGGCGGCGGCGGACAGGTCGGCGCCCCGGTCGTCCATGATGACGATGTCCACGCTCTGCGGGTCGCCGGCGGTGGTGCGCAGGGCGATGCCGCCGGCCGCCGCGTCGCGGGCGGTGTGGAAGCGCGCCACGGGCAGCGGGGCGGCCTCCAGGTCGAGCACGTTGATGGCGCTGGCGGTGAGCGCGCTGATCACGGCCCGCTTGAGCGCCCTGGCCGCGAGCGAGGAGTCGCGCGAGGTGACGACGTACGCGCCCTTCTTCAGGGTGGTGGCGTAGGCACTGGCCAGCCGTACGCACAGCTCGGGGGTGATCTCGACGTTGACCAGCCCGCTGACGCCGCGCGTCCCGAACAGGCTGCGCTGTCCGCGCGACTCCCAGATGACGCTGGTGTTGACGACGGCCCCCGCCTCGATGGTCTTGAACGGGTAGACCTTGACGCCGCTGGAGATGTACGCCTCGGGCTCGATGACGCAGTCGTCGCCGATGACGGCGTCCTCCTCGATGCGGGCGCCCGCCATCACGTCGGTGCCCTTGCCGACGACGCAGCCGCGCAGATGGGCGCCGGGGCCGAGGTAGACGTTGTCGTGGACGACGGCCCGGTGCAGGAAGGCGCCCTCGCGCACGACCACGTTGTTGCCCAGCACGGTGAACTCGCGCAGCTCGGCGCCCGCCTCGACCTTGGCGTAGTCGCCGATGAGCAGCGGTCCCTTGAGCACCGCGTCGGGGTCGACGGAGGCCGACTCGGCCACCCAGACGCCCGGTGACAGCTCGAAGCCGCCGACGTCCAGCCTGACCTTGCCGGACAGGGCGTCGGCCTGGGCCTTGAGATAGCTCTCGTGGGTGCCGACGTCCTCCCAGTAGCCGTCGGCGACGTAGCCGAAGATGGGGGCGCCGCTCTCCAGCAGGCGGGGGAAGACGTCGGCGGACCAGTCGACGGGCTCCCCCGCGGCCACGTGGTCGAGGACCTCGGGCTCCATGACGTAGACGCCGGTGTTGACGGTGTCGGAGAAGACCTGGCCCCAGGTGGGCTTCTCCAGGAAGCGCTGCACGCGCCCCGCCTCGTCGATGATGACGATCCCGAACTCCAGCGGATTCGGTACGCGTTTCAACCCAATGGTAATAAGAGACCCATTTTCTCGGTGAAAACGCACCATATCCGACAAATCTATGTCGGTGAGGGCGTCGCCGGAGATCACCAGGAAACGGTCGTCCCGCAGCCGGTCGGCGGCGTTCTTGACGCTCCCGGCCGTGCCCAGCGGGATGTCCTCGGTGGCGTACTGCAGGCTCATGCCCAGCTCGTCGCCGTCGCCGAAGTAGTTGCGCACGAGCGCGGCGAGGAACTGGAGCGTGACCACCGTCTCGGTCACCCCGTGCCGCTTGAGCAGGCGCAACACGTGCTCCATGATCGGCCGGTTGACCACGGGAAGCAGTGGCTTGGGCTGGTTGGCGGTCATCGGACGCAGCCGAGTGCCCTCCCCGCCCGCCATGACGACCGCCTTCACCCGATCACTCCTTTGTGGTCGCAGTTATGAGCCGGCGCACCTGAACGGCGTACAACACGCCCGCCCACCAGTACAGACCTGTTCCCCACACGGCGAAGGCCCATCCTGTGACACGTGCCATCTCGGCATACCACCCGGCGTGGGAGGCGAGGAAGAGGAGCGGGAAGGCGTACATGAGATTGAACATGGCCGCTTTACCGAGGAAATGCACTTGAAGTGCCCTGTAGCCGTGTTTGCGGAGTACGGGGAAGAAACATGCGACGAAGAGCTCACGCGCGAGGATCAGGGCCACCAGCCACCACGGGATGACCTCCCGCACCAGCAGCGCCAGGATGGTCGCGAACACGTACAGCTTGTCGGCGGCCGGGTCGATGATCCGCCCGAGTCTGCTCGTCTGGTTGAAGGCGCGAGCGATCTTCCCGTCGAGCCAGTCGGTGAACCCGGCGACCGCCAGGACCCCGATGGCCCACCCGTCCGCCCGGGGCCCGAGAACCAGCCAGAGGAACACGGGCACGCCGAGGAGTCGCAGGAAGCTCAGCAGGTTGGGGACCGTCCAGATCCGGTCCTCGGCGGAAGTTTCGCTCACGCTGGAGACCCTACTGCGTCGTATGTCCGGGCAGCGGGCCCGTCCGGCGGGTGTTCCCCGGCACGGAGGAGCGCGTGGGTGTGCCCGGTGTGGGTGTGCCCGGTGTGGGGTCGGTCAGGCGCGGGCGTGTCAGGCGCGGAGGAAGGCGTGGGTGCGGCCGACGGCCGTGAAGCCCAGGCGGGCGTAGAAGTCCTTCGGCCAGTCCTCCTCGGCGGCGAGCAGGAAGATCGGCTCGCAGCCGGCCGCCTCGGCGAGCAGGGCCCGCATGAGGGTGCGGGCGTGTCCCCGGCCCCGGTGGCGGGTGCCCGTGTGGACGCTCTCGATCTGGGCGACCCCGTCCTGGACGTAGAGCTCGGCCCGGGCGGCGATCTCTCCGGACTCGGCGCGCACGCCGCGGAAGCGGACCACGTCGGCGCCGCGCAGCCGCTCCGCCACCCGCTGCGCGAGCCCGTCGACCGCCTCGTCGGAGACGCTCGGCAGGGCTTCGCGCCAGTCATGGCGCACGACGGGCAGCAGCTCCTCCAGCGTCAGCTCCTCGGCCGGGGGGACGTCGGCGGGCGGGTCGCCACGGAAGACCATGACCACGTTGGACTCGTGGTCGTAACCGGCCGCGGTGAAGGCGGGGACGAAGGCGGCGCCCAGCGCGTCGTCGTCCACGCACACGTGACGGTGGTCGCGTCCGGCCAGCACCTCGTCGGCGGTCCGCAGCACGTCCTCGGCCCGGACCGGCCCGTCCATGGCAGGGGACACGATGACGAGGCGGTTGTCGTCGTGGGAGCCGGGGTAGCGGTCGTTCAGCACGGCGAAGCCGCCCGGCACCTCCACGACGCGCCCGGCCTTGCGCCGGGCGAACGCGTGCGTGAAGGCCAGCACCCGCGCCAGCACCGGGCCCGGCTCCGCAGTCGGTCCCAGCTCGGCGCTCGGGCCCAGCTCGGCGGTCGGTCCCTGTTCCGCGGTCGGTCCCTGCTCGGCGGTCAGGCCGGGGAGGCGGGATGAAAGGGCGTCGCTCATCGGGCCGGGCGTGCTCGGGCCCGGCGGGCGGTCATCGCGCATCGCGGGCCGCCGCGAGGAAGTCCCGGATCAGGCCGGCGTCCTTGACGCCCGGCGCCACCTCGACGCCGCTCGACACGTCCACCCCCCACGGCCGGGCCGCGGCGATCGCGGTGGCCACGTTGGCCGGGTCGAGGCCCCCCGCGAGGAGCCAGCGGCCCGAGGGGCGTCCCCGCACGGCCGCCCAGTCCCACGGCTCGCCGGAGCCGGGCCGGGGCGCGTCGACGATGAGCAGGTCCTCGTCGTAGGCGCCGCACCGCAGGTCGGCCTCGGCGTCCACGGCCCGGACCAGGGTCAGGCCGAGGTCCTTCAGCGCGGTGAAGTCGGCGTGGGGGTGGTGGCCGTGCAGCTGAACGGCCCGCAGCCCGGCGGCGAGGGTCGCGGCGCGCACCTGCGCCGGGTCCTCTCCCCGGAAGACGCCCACGGTCAGCACGTGGCCGGGCACCAGCGCGGCCAGCTCCGCCGCCCGCTCCGGCGTCACCCGGCGCGGGCTGCGGGTCAGCACGAACCCGATGGCGTCGGCGCCCGCCTCGACGGCCGCCGTCACGTGCCCGGGCTCGCTGAGCCCGCAGATCTTCACATACACACGGTCGAGGTTAGCGGCGGACGCCCGCCCGCGGCGACCACACCCAGACGAGCATGGCCACGATCAGCCCGAACAGGGCGACCCCGTTCGGGACGTGCGCGCCGAGCCAGAGCCAGGTGACGTGCTGGGCCATGCCGACGACGAGCAGCGCCACGCTCGCCAGCGCGGGCCAGCCGGCGCCGCGTCCCGGCCGCCAGACGAGTACGGCGAGGACGACCTGCACGAGCGCGACCAGGTGGACGACCATCCCGGCCATGACGTGGGACTCGCGCATCGCCTCCCCCGCACCGACCGCCTGGCCGGCCAGGGAGGCGGCGACGAGGAGGGACGCCGCCTGGGCGACGACGACGATGCGCAGCGCGTACAGCAGCCCGGCGGACACCTGCCCGGACCGCTGGGACGCGGATACCTGAGGCGCGGATACCTGAGGCGCGGGCCCGTGCGGCGCGGGCGCGGTCTCCTGCATGATGTGGTCCTTCCTGGAGAAGTGAGGATCACATGCTGGCGGCCGGAGACACGGACGGTCGTCAGCCTGCCGGATTATTCCGGGGTCCGCCCGCGGGATGACGCACGGGCCGCACCGGACGGACGAAGACGTCGGCCCGGCCGCACCGGTGGGCGATGTCGGCCGCCCGGACGCGGATCACGTGACACCCTCCTTCGCGCGGAACCGGTCGGCCGGAGTTCCGGCGGGGTCGTCGCGAGCGCCGGGCAGGGTGGCGGTCAGGCGCCAGCCGCCGTTCTCGCCCGGACCCGCCGTCAGCGTGCCGCCCAGGGCGCGGACCCGTTCCCGCATGCCGGCCAGCCCGCGCCCGGAGGACGGCAGGCGCTCCATCCTCGCCGGCGGGCGGCCGTTGACGACGTCGACGGTCAGTCCCTTGCCCCGGGCGGTGAGGGCGACCACGACCTCGGTGCCGGGCCCGGCGTGCTTGAGCACGTTGGTGAGCCCTTCCTGGACGATGCGGGCGGCGGAGGCGCGGGCCACGAGCGGGGCCCGGTCGGTGGCCGGGTCGAGGCGGAGGTCGACGACGAGGCCGGCCGCGGCCATCCGCTCAGCGGACTCGCGCATCACGTCGGCCGGGTCGGCGAGCAGGCCGGGCCGGGCGCCGGGGTCGCGCAGCACGTCGAGCAGGCCGCGCAGGTCCTCCAGCACCTGGTGTCCGGTGTCGCGGATGTCGGCCAGCGCGTCGGCGACCGGCCCCTCGGGGGCGGCGTAGCGGGCGGCGCCGGCCCGCAGCACCATGGCGCCGACGTGGTGGGCGACGATGTCGTGCACCTCGCGGGCGATCCGTTCGCGCTCGGCGAGCTGGTCGGCGCGGACCTGGGCGAGGGCGAGCCGCGCCGACTCCTCGTCGCGCCGCCGCTCGGCGGCGGCCGCGGTCTGCCGGACGCCGAGGTAACGGCCGATCGCGATGGGCGCCACGACCAGGAGCATGAGCACGAGGACCCGGAACGGGGTGATCTCGGTCTGGTGGTCGACCACGGCGACGGTGGCGAGCGCGCAGCCGGAGGCGTACGCGACAACGGTCCAGAACCAGGACGCGACCCGCAGCGCGAACACGCCCAGGGCGATCATGGTGAGGATGAGGCACGAGTTGACGGCCTGGTGGAGGTACTGGTCGGCGGAGAGGAGCAGGGCGCCCTGGAGGATGAGGACCATGCCGGGCAGCCGGCGGGCCACGCCGAGCGACAGGCCGCCGCAGACGGCCAGCAGCCCGACCACCCACACCGGCAGGGAGCCCTGGTCCCACGACGTCCACGTGCTGAGGACCCCGACGGCCACCCCGGCGCCGGCGAGCAGCACGTCGGGCGTGATGTCGCCCGGCTCGAACCGGCTGGAGCGGCCGCGCAGGTAGCCGCCGACCAGGGCCGGGAAGCCGGGCACGAGCAGGGTGTACATCCACCAGTTGCCGGCGAGCGGGACGCCGGGGTCGGTCAGGTTGAGCCCGGTCGCGAGGACGGCGGCGGCCAGGGAGACGGCGACGGCTCCCGGCCCGGACCGGTAGGCGACGCGGCCGACTGCGACGCAGAGCAGCATCTGCGCGGTGTTGGAGCTGTAGGAGCCCACGTGGTCGGCGAAGACGAGGAACGCCGCCAGACAGAGCGCCGCCCACGGCGGCCGGGTGCGGGCGAACCCCATGGGCAGGCCGGCCAGCACCGCCATCGGGACGGTCATGGCCGGGGGCAGGTCGCCGAACCCGACCACCTTGCCCGACAGAAGGAGGTCCAGCGCGATCCCGGAGACCGCCAGCAGCGCATCGAGCGCCACGCCACGCCAACGCATGCCCTGCAAACTATCCGGGCGACGCCGTTTCCCGATCCTCCCCGCGGAGGATGCGGCCTCCTCCAACTGGCCGGATCCATGTCCATCCGGCGGATAATGCGGCGTCCCCCGCGCCCCTACGGTCGAGTCATGCCCAACGACACCGCATTGTTCCTCGGCCAGTTCCTGCGCGACCCGGTCACGGTCGGCGCGCTCGCGCCCAGCTCCCGGCGGCTGGCCCGGTCCGTCTGCGCCCCGGTGCCCGAGCGGGGCGAGCCGGTGGTGGTCGAGCTGGGTCCCGGCACCGGGCCGTTCACCGCGGAGATCCAGCGGCGGCTGGCCGGACGCGGCCGGCACCTGGCGGTGGAGCTCAACCAGCGGATGGCGGGCCTGCTGGCCTCCCGTTTCCCGGGGGTGGACGTGGTCCACGGCGACGCCGCCGGGCTGTCGCGGCTGCTCGGGGCGCGCGGGCTGAGCCAGGCGGACGTGGTGGTGAGCGGCCTGCCCTGGGCGGCCTTCCCCGACGCTCTGCAGCGGCGCCTGATGGAGGCGGTCGTCACGGCGATGAGCCCGGCGGGCGCCTTCACGACCTTCTCGTACGTGCACGCGATCCCGCTGGGCTCGGCCCGCCGGTTCCGTGCGCTGCTGGCCGAGCGGTTCGAGGAGGTGGTGCCGAGCCGCACGGTGTGGCGGAACGCGCCGCCGGCGTTCGTCTTCCACGCCCGCCGCCCGCGCGCCTGACCGGCACGCCCGTCGCCCGTCGCCCATCGTCCGTGAGCCTGACCGGGTCCGGTGCGGGGAGAGCTTGGTCTCAACCCTCCCGCGCCCCCGGCGCCGATCCCTGTGCGGCCCCTCACCCCACGCGCGTGGCCGGTGCGCGTGGTCGTGCACGGCCGCGGACCACCTGCCGCGGACCTTCCCCCGGGGCGGCGTTCTCGGCCTCGGCGGACCGGCCCGTCGTCGTCCAGCGCCGGCGCTTCGGCAGGTCGACGACCTCCTTGTCCTCTATGAGGCTGCGCCTACCCACCGCCGCGGGGACATCACCTGATCAGGAGAAGGACGGGGGCCGTTTGTCGCGCAGGGCCCGCACACCCTCGGCGACGTCGGGTCCGGTGAAGCCGAGGAACTCCATCGCCAGCGAGGCGTCGAACGACGGGCCGGCCATGCGCAGCCAGTTGTTCAGCGCGTACTTGGTGAGCCTGATGGCCTCCTGGGCGCCGGCGGCCAGCCGGGAGGCGAGGCCGAGCGCCGTCTCGTGCACCTGGTCGTCGTCGACGCACAGGCTGACCAGCCCCATCCGCTCGGCCTGCTCGCCGGTGACGGCCTCACAGAGCAGCAGGTGGTACTTGGCCTTGGCCAGCCCGCACAGCAGCGGCCAGACGATCGCGGCGTGGTCGCCGGCGGCGACGCCGAGCCGGGTGTGCCCGTCGATGATCCGGGCGGTGCGCCCGGCGACGGACACGTCGGCGAGCAGCGCCACCGCGAGCCCGGCGCCGACGGCGGGGCCCTGGATGGCTGAGACGACCGGCTTGGAGCAGTTGACCACGTTGTAGACGATGTCGCGGGCCTCGGCGAAGACCCGCATGCGGGTGGCGTGGTCGCGCGTCATCTCCTCGATCATGGACAGGTCGCCGCCCGCGGAGAACGCCTCGCCCTCGCCCCTGACGACGATGGCGCGGACGGCGTCGTCGCGGTCGGCGTCGCGCCAGATCGAGGCCAGCTCGCGGTGGCCGGTCATGTCGACGGCGTTGAGCCTGCGGGGCTCGCTGATCGTGACCCGCAGCACGCCCTCGGCGGGCAGGTCGACGCGCAGCCGCTCGTACGCCTCGTAGCCGGGCACGGTCACGGCTCCCCCTCCAGGCCGAAGGCGTCGCGCAGGCGGCGGGCGACGAGCTCGCGGGCCTCCAGCGCCTGGTCGAACAGGCCCGGGAACGAGTAGAACCCGTGCACGGCCCCCTCGTAGCGGGCCACCTCGGCGGGCACCCCGGCCCCGGTCAGGCGCTCGCCGTAGCGCTCCGCCTCGTCGCGCAGCACGTCGCACTCGGCGGTGACGATCGTGGCGGGCGCCAGCCCGGCGGCGGACGGCACCCGCAGCGGCGACAGGCGCGGGTCGGCGGGGTCGGCTCCGGGCGCGTACTGCCGGGCGAACCAGGCCATCTCGGCGGCGTCCAGCCCGAAGCCACGCCCGAACGCGGCGTAGCTCGGCGTGTCGCGGGCCAGGTCCAGCACCGGGGTGACGAGCGCCTGGTGGGTCAGCGTCAGCCCGGCGTCGCGGGCCTGCCATGCGGCCACGGCGGCGAGGTTGCCGCCGGCGCTGACGCCGATCACCGCGACGGAGCCGTCGCACTGGTAGAAGGCGGGCCGGGCGAAGACGTCGCGCACGACCGTCCAGGCGTCGTCGGCCGCGGCCGGGAACGGGTGCTCGGGCGCCAGCCGGTAGTCGGCGGAGACCACCACGGCGCCGGTGCGCAGCGCGAGGTCGCGGCCGGTGGCGTCGTCGCGCTTGACGCCGCCGAACACCCAGCCACCGCCGTGGAAGGAGACGAGCACGGGCAGCGGCCCGTCGCCGCGGTCGGCCCGGTAGATCCGGATCGGCACGCCCTCCGCGGTCTCGTCGCGGACGGAGGCGATGCGGGTGAGGGGGCCACGGTGCGCGGCCATCGGGTCGGCCGCGCGCGCCTCCCGGATGGCGGCGAGGTCGAGGCTGTCCAGGCCGCCGCCGTCGTCCGGCCGGTAGCGCGCGAGGAACTCGCGCGCCTGAGGGTTCAGCGGCATGGTCGGAGCCTAGCGGGCCGCCTCGACGAGCGCATCGAACAACGCGGCGCCCGTGCCCCGCTCGGGATGCCACTGCACGCCCACGGCGAACCGGTGGCCCTGCAGCTCGACGCCCTCGACGATCTGGTCCTCGGCCCAGGCCACGGCCAGCAGCCCCGAGCCGAGCCGGCGCACGGACTGCAGGTGCGGTGCGACCACCTCGACGTGGTCGCCCACGGCCTTGCCGAGCTTGCTGGACGCGCTGACCTGGATGGAGTGGGGGACGCCGGGCTCGCCGTGGCGGTCGTCGCCGAGCGTGTCGGGCAGCCAGGGGATGAGCGTGCCGCCCTGGGCGACGTTGAGCACGTGCATGCCGCGGGCGACGGCGAGGATCGGCAGGCCGGCCTGGACGGCGGCGCGGGCCAGGGCCACCTCGTAGCGGTCGCGGTGGGCCTGCGGCGGGGCGGCCCGGCCGTCCTGGTCCTCCCCGTAGGCGTCGCCGCCGACCTCGGTCCCTCCGGCCAGGACGACGCCGCGCAGGCCGCGTACGTGGTCGGCGGCGGTGTGCGAGGACAGGGGCGGCAGCAGGACGGGCGCCCCGCCGGCGCGTTCGACCGCCTTGGCGTAGGCCGGGGGCGACAGGACCGCCTCCCGCACCCAGTCCCCCCAGCGGGCGGCCTCGAAGTAGGCGGTGATGCCGATCAGCGGTCGGGACATGCGATCTCCAGGTGCGAGCAGGAGTCGGTACGGCACGAGTCGGTACGGCGTCCGGTGGTGCGGCGTCCGCCAGGCCATCATGGCGCACGGCGTTTCGCTCATGTCACCCCCGGACATGCATCCGTCCGGCCGTCCCCGGCCCTGCCCCGATAGGGGTTCCTGACAAACCGGGAAATAGTCAGAAAATGCGAATGCAATACATATTCACGTTTCACGTCCGAAATACGCGCCGCCTTGACTGCGGGGAATAACAGGAGCGTTACGCATAGTTCGGGTTCGCACCGTATCGGTGCGAAACGGTTGTGACGTCCCTGTGGTGGTGTAAGACTCGATTTCCGAGCGATCGGCCGAGCCGGGGCCCGCCGGACGCTCGTCACCCGGAGCCGTCAGGGAGGTGGAACGACACGACCGGAATGCGATTCCGGGCTATGGGGTGGGGTTGATGTGGAAATGTCGTTGAATCCGCGCCTGGTAAAAGAGAGCTTCTCCGTCATCGAGCCCGTGGCCGGCAAGGCGGCCGCGTACTTCTACGGTCGGCTGTTCGCCGAGAGTCCGCACCTGCGGGGCATGTTCCCGCCAGGCATGGACACCCAGCGCGACCGGCTCTTCGGCGCGCTGACCCGCATCGTGTGGAGCCTCGACAGCCCCGACAGCATGGCCTCCTTCCTCGGCCAGCTGGGGCGCGACCACCGCAAGTACGGGGTGGTCGCCGAGCACTACGGCGCGATCGGCAGGGCGCT
The DNA here is from genome assembly GCF_040654215.1 of Nonomuraea sp. NPDC050733. Lineage (NCBI taxonomy): Bacteria > Bacillati > Actinomycetota > Actinomycetes > Streptosporangiales > Streptosporangiaceae > Nonomuraea > Nonomuraea sp. NPDC050733. The sequence continues at coordinate 152,785 of NZ_JBFAHO010000009.1, forward strand.
GCTGGCCACCGTGCGCACGTTCGCGGCCGACATCTGGACCTCCGAGATCGAGGCCGCCTGGGTCGCGGCCTACAACGCGGCGGCCGAGCTGATGATCGAGGCCGCCAAGGCGGACGCCGGGATATCGCCCGCGTGGTGGGTCGCGGAGGTGATCGACCACGAACGCCGCACGCCCGACATCGCGGTGATCACGCTCCAGCCCAGCCAGCGGCTGCCGTACACGGCCGGGCAGTACGTGACCGTGCAGGTCCCGCGCTGGCCGCGGGTGTGGCGGGCCTTCTCCATCGCGAACGCCCCCCGCCCCGACAACACGCTGCGCCTGCACGTGCGCTCCGTGCCGGGCGGATGGGTGTCGACCACGCTCACCCGCGACACCCGCATCGGCGACGCGATCACGCTGGGCCCGCCGATGGGCACGATGACGGCGCCCGAGCAGGGCTGCCGCGACGTGCTGTGCGTGGCCGGCGGCACGGGGCTCGCACCGCTGAAGGCGATCGTCGAGCAGATCATCGCCTCGGGCCGCCGCCCCAACATCCACCTCCTGTACGGCGCCCGGACCGCGGAGGAGCTGTACGACCTGCCGGACCTTCTCCGGATGGAGAAGGCCTTCCCGTGGCTGCGGGTGGTGCCCGTGGTCTCCGACGACCCGGACCATGAGGGGATGCACGGCCATCTGCCGGAGGTGACGCGGCGCTTCCACTCGTGGGCCGAGCACGAGGTGTACGTGTGCGGGCCGGCGGCCATGGTGAACGAGACGGTCCGGCGCCTGCAGGACGACGGGGTGCCGCCGGCCCGCGTCCACCGCGACATCGTCCACGACGAGCGGTGAGGGCCGGCCCGGTGGCGCCACCACCGGGCCGCGCCGGCTCCCGGCCGCTCCCGGCCCCGTCAGCTCCCTGCCGCTCCCTGCCGCTCCCGGCGGCGTCAGCTCGCGGCGGCGGGGCGGCCGAAGGCCGCCGCGGTCTCCTCGTCGCTCGGCCAGAACGTCTCGATGGCCAGCTCCGAGACCGTCACCTCCACCGGCGTGCCGAAGGTGGCGATCGTGGTGAACATCGACAGCACCCGGTCGCCGTGGCGGATGCGCAGCGGCAGCAGGATGTCGGCCGGGCCGGGGACGCGGGTCACGTTCAGCTCCACGCCGGGGTAGGTGTAGGCGGCCAGCTCGTCGTGCAGCTCGGCCAGCGCCCCGTGGCCGGACGCCTCGGCCTGGCGGCGGAGCTGGTTGAGCAGGTACGCGCGGACCTCGGCGAGGTTGAGCAGGCGGCCGCCCATCGCGTCGGGGTGCAGCGACAGGCGCATCACGTTGACCGGCTCCTGGAGCAGCTCGGCGGGCACCCCCTCCATGAACATCCCGGCCGCCGCGTTGGCCGCGACCAGGTTCCAGCCGGCGTCCACGACCAGTGCGGGGAACGGCTCGTGCCCGGCGAGGATCCGGTCGAGGGCCTGCCGCACCGCGGCCATCTCGGGCGCCCGCACCTCGCGCTCGGGGAACACCGGCGCGTAGCCGGCCGCCACCAGCAGCCGGTTGCGGTGCCGCAGCGGCACCTCCAGCTCCTCCGCCAGCCGCATCACCATCTCGCGGCTCGGCCGGGCCCGGCCCGTCTCCAGGAAGCTGACGTGGCGGGACGACACGTCAGCCTCGATCGCCAGGTCGAGCTGGCTCACCCGGCGCCGCTGGCGCCAGGCGCGCAGCAGCTCACCGAAGGTCTCCTCTTGATGTACGGCAAGCGCTCCCATGGCGGAAACGTTACGGCACCCGAGGGAAGGGCCGCGATGACGTGGGAGGTAAGGGCGGCTGGTACGACTGGAGCTCGATGAGGTTGCCCTCGGGGTCGCGCAGGTGGGCGGTGCGCAGGGCGGGACCCCAGGCGGGGCGGTCCTGCGGCGGGGCGACGAGCCGGGCGCCGTGGCCGGTCAGGCGGGCGGCGGCGGCTTCCACGTCGTCCACCCTCATCACCAGCATGGACGTGTCCTGCGCGGCGAAGGTCTCCGGCAGGTCCGAGGTGCCGACGGCGGCGGTGATCGCGGCCCGCCCGAACAGGACGAGCCCGGCCTGCCGGTCGATGTCCCAGTTGGCGTACGACGCCTCGGGAAGGACCTTCACGGGCTCGACTCCGTGCAGGTCACGCAGGGCGGCCCGGTAGAAGGCCACCGAGGCGGCGAAGTCGCGGACGAGCAGGCGCGGGTAGAGGGCGTCCATGGCGAGGATCTCCCAATTAGTGGGTAACTACCAATGGTTGGTGAAACCCTACACTAGGGAGTCATGGAGCCGCCGCCCACCCTGCTCGGGATCACGACGTTCGTGCTGCACAAGGTCGCGGTCGCCGCCCGGCGCGCCGTGGCGGAGGGGCTCGCCGCGGAGACCGGGCTCAGCCTGTGGCGGTTCGCGGCGCTGGCGGCACTGGCCGACCACGGCCCGGCGGCGCAGCGCGAGCTCGGCGACTCGCTCGGGCTCGACCCGAGCGACATGGCCCGGCTGATGGACGGCCTGGTGGAGGACGGGCTGGCCGAGCGCGACCGCGACCCGGGCGACCGGCGGCGCTACCGGGCCTCGCTCACCGACGCCGGCCGGGCCGCCCTCGACCGGGGCCGGGCCGTCGTCGCGGCCGTGGAGGAGCGGACCCTCGCCCCGCTCACGGCCGCCGAGCGCTCGGGACTGCGCGCCCTGGCCGGCAAGATCCTCACCGGCGAGACCGCCGCAGAGCAGACCGCCGCAGAGCAGCCCGTCACTGAGCAGACCGTCACAGAGGAGGCCGCCGCAGAAGACGCCGCCGCAGAGGGGACCGTCAGACAGCGGCCGGAGTGATCCCGTCGTAGTCGACGAGCACGTGCCGCGGCCCGCGCAGCGTGGCGCTGGGCCGGTAGGGCGGCGGGTCCTCGACCAGACGCGGGTTCACCAGGCGGCTCACGAGCTGCTGCAGGACGATCTGCGCCTCCAGCCTGGCCAGCGCCGCGCCGAAGCAGTAGTGGATGCCGCCTCCGAAGCCCAGGTGCTCGCTGTAGCGGCGGTCCGGGTCGAAGGTGTCCGGGTGGCTGACGTGCGCCGGGTCCCGGCTGCCCGAGGCGAGGACGAGCACGACCGGCGCGCCCGCCGGGATCGTGGTCCCGGCGACCGGGATGTCGGCCAGCGCCACCCGCGACGACAGGAAGTGCACCGGCGGCTCGTACCGCAGCAGCTCCTCCACCGTGGTGATGATCAGGTCCGGCTCGGCGCGCAGCCGCTTGAGCAGCCCGGGGTGGCGCAGCAGCGTGAGCATGCCGTTGGCGATGAGGTTGACCGTGGTCTCGTGGCCGGCGACCAGCAGCAGCGCGGACGTGGCGACCACCTCGGCCGGCGTCATCCCGCCCTCCGGCCCCTCGTACGTGACCATGCCCGACAGCATGTCGTCGCCCGGCGACTCCCGTCGCGCCGCGGCGAGGTCGGCGAGGTACGTCTGGAGCTTCGAGGCCGCCTCGGCCCGTGCCCGTTCCCGCTCGGCGCGGTCCGACTCCCCCGGGCCGAGCGTCTCGACGATCTCGTCGGCCCAGGCGTGGAAGCGCGACTCGTCCTCGCGCGGCACGCCGAGCACCCGGCAGATCACCGTGACGGGCAGCGGGTAGGCGACGTCGTCCACCACGTCGGCGCGGGTGCGGCCGGCCAGGCCGTCGATGAGCTCCGTGGTGATCGCCAGCATCTCCGGGCGCAGCGCCTCGATCCGGCCGGGCGTGTGCGGAGGCCCGAAGTGGCGCATCGCCAGCCGCCGCAGCCGGTCGTGCTCGGGCGGGTCCTGCCCGATGAACGACACGCCGCCCGCCCCGGCCGCGTCCCCCTCGGGCCGATGGGCGAGGTTGCGGCGGTCGGAGCTGAGCCGCGGGTCGTGCAGCAGCGCCACGATCTCCCGGTACGTGCTGACGACCCACGTGCCGTCCTCGCGCCGCACCACCGGGGTCTCGCGGAGCCCGGCGTACAGCGGGTACGGGTCGGCGCGGCTGGAGAAGTCGAGGATCTGCTCGAAGACGTCGTCCGACGCCCTATCTGCGGACATTCCGGTTCCTCCCGGGGCGGTGGCGTGCGGGCGCGGACATGGTCACTGCTCGCCGTACACGAGCGAGGCGCGGCGCTCGCCGGGGTCGTGGCCGGTCACCACGACGGTGGCGCCCTCACTGGCGACCGCGCGCTCGGGGACCTCCGCCGGCATCGGCCCCATGTCGCCTCTCATGTCCACATGACGGAAGTCCGGCGGGAACGGCGCGGCCCGCTCGATGAGCCGCTGGTAGAACTCCAGCCAGATCGCCTGGTCGAAGGTGACCGCGGCGGTGATCCGGCCGCGGTAGCCGTAGACGGCGACGAAGCGGCGCTCGGCCACCGAGCCCTGCGTGACGACGATCTGGTCGGCGAGCGTGGGCACGCCCACCGACTTGACGTTCACCCCGAACTGGCTGGACCAGAACACCGGCAGCGCCAGGTGCGGCCAGCGGTGGGCCTGGTCGCTGACCATGTTGTGGGCGGCGATCTCGGCCTGCGAGACGGCGTTGCCCCAGTGCTCCAGTGACATGAACTCGTAGTGGAAGACCGGGTGCGGGAAGCGCGCGATGTCGCCGGCCACGAACACGTCGTCGGTGACCAGCCCGTTGGCGTCCACCGCGCGGCAGCCCGCGTCGCAGGCCACGCCCCACACGCCGGCGGCCAGGCCGGAGCCGCGCAGCCACTCGACGTTGCGGACCGCGCCGAGCGCGACGACCGCCACCTGGGCCTCCACCGTGCTCCCGTCCGACAGGCGGGCCCGGCGCAGCCGGCCGGCGTCGTCGCCCTCCAGGGCGGTGACGGTCAGGCCGCACCGCAGGTCCACGCCGTGCTCGCGCTGGATCTCGCCGGCGATGCGGCCGATGACGCCGCCCAGCGCGCCGAGGAGCGGCGCGGGGCCGCGCTCGACGAGCGTCACGGGCAGGCCCAGCTCGCGGCAGGCCGAGGCGACCTCCGACCCGGTGAACCCGCCGCCGATGACCAGCACCCGCTCGGGGCCCGCCGCCAGCGCCTCGCGCAGGCGGGCGGCGTCCTCCAGGGTGCGCAGCACGTGGACGCCCTCCAGGGCGCCCTCGGCCTCGTCCGGCCAGGGCCGGGCGCGTGTGCCCGTCGCGATCAGCACCCGGTCGAACGGCACGTCGCGGCCGTCGGCCAGGCGCACGCTCTTGGCGGCCAGGTCCAGGCCGGTGGCCGGGTTGCCGGGGATCCACTCGGCGTCCACCTCGCGCAGCCGGGGCAGGCGGGCGTGCTCGGCGGGCGCGCGGCCGGTGAGGATCTGCTTGGACAGCGGCGGCCGGTCGTACGGCTCGTGCGTCTCCTCGCCGATCACGGTCAGCCGGCCGGTGAACCCCTCCCTGCGCAGCACCCCGGCCGCCCGGCCGCCGGCCAGCGAGCCGCCGACGATCACGATGTGCCCGTCGCGCCGGACGCTTCCGGAACCGCCGCCGAGCCGCCGGACCGGCGCCGTCCAGTGCCGCAGCGCCATCCGGTCGACGTGCAGCGCCTGCACCGGGCAGGCCGCCGCGGCCCGCAGGACGTGCTCGCGCTGCGCGTCGTCGGGCTCGGGGTCGTAGGCGACGGCCTCCTCGCCGTGCATCGTGAAGACCTCCGGCGCGAGGTAGGCGCACTGGCCGTACCCCTGGCAGCGCGTCAGGTCGATGACCACCCTCACGGGACACTCCCCCCTGTCGGGCACGCCGGACTCCCCCGCCGGGCGCGCCTCGCCGGTCCCGTGGGCGTACCCCGCCCGCGCCGTCGCGTAGCCCCCCGCCGGTGACGGGTTGCGCAAAGCCGCTGCTCAGCGGGATCACATCACGTCCCGGGAACGGTCCGGACGCGAATGCCGCACTGCCGGGCGGCCCCGAGTGCGGCGTGACACGATGGCCGGAAGACGGCACAGAGGACGACCAAAAACGACAAACCAGGCCCAAAAGGCGAGGGGCCACAGGACGATCGGCCGGAAGACGGCACAGAAACGGCGCGGCGACAGCGGCGGCGATGGGAGTCTGCAATGAGTGACGCGATGCTCGCGATCGGCACCCGCAAAGGGCTGTTCCTCGCCCGCTCGACCGGCGGCGGCCCGTTCGAGGTCCAGCCGATCCGGTTCTCCACGGTCGGCGTCCCCTCGGTGGCGATCGACACGCGCGGCCCCTCGCCCCGGCTGCTCGCCGGTATCGAGTACGGCCATTTCGGTCCCTCGGTGATGTACTCCGACGATCTGGGCGAGTCCTGGCAGGAGGCGTCCCGGCCGCCGGTCGCGTTCCCGGACAAGGCCGGCGCGACGCTGGCCCGCGTGTGGCAGCTCCAGCCGTCGCCGTCGGAGCCGGACGTGGTGTGGGCCGGGGCGGAGCCGGCCGCGCTGTTCCGCTCGGAGGACCGCGGCGTCACCTACGAGCTGGTCGAGGGGCTGTGGGAGCATCCGCACCGGCCGCGCTGGCAGCCGGGCGGCGGCGGGCTGTGCCTGCACACGATCGTCCCGCATCCGGACGATCCGCGGGTGATGGGCGTGGCGGTGTCGGCGGCCGGGTTCTACCGCACCGCCGACGGCGGCCTGTCGTGGGAGGCGGCCAACCAGGGCATCCGGGTGCCGTTCCTGCCGGAGGGTCAGCAGTACCCGGAGTTCGGCCAGTGCGTGCACAAGGTGGCGCTGCACCCCTCACGGCCCGACCGGCTGTTCCTGCAGCACCACTTCGGCGTCTACCGCAGCGACGACTTCGGCGGCGCCTGGCACGGCGTGGGCGGGTCCCTGCCGTCGGACTTCGGCTTCCCCGTCGTGGTCGACCCGCACCGCCCCGACACGGTGTACGTGCTGCCGCTCCAGGCCGACGTCGACCGCACCCCGGTGGAGCACCGCCTGCGCGTCTACCGCTCCGACGACGCCGGCGACACCTGGCGGCCCCTCGACCACGGGCTGCCGGAGCCGCCGGTGCACGTGACCGTGCTGCGCGACGCGATGACCGCCTCGGAGGCGGGGCTGTTCTTCGGCACCCGCGACGGCGAGGTGCACGCCTCCACCGACGGCGGCGAAAGCTGGAGCCTGGTGGCCAGGCACCTGCCCGACGTCCTCACGGTGCGCGCGGCGGTGCTCTAGCACATGGGCACCCGACGGGCCAGACCCGTGACCATGGTCGTGTTCGTGCTGCCCAGCTCGCTGCGGCGCTGGGTGAGCGGCAGGAGCGAGGTGAAGGTGTTCGCCGTCGCGGCCGACTCCGACACCTCGCCCACGCTGGGATCGGCGCTGGACATGCTGCGCCGTACGCATCCGCTGCTGGAGGAGCGGCTGCGCGACGACTACGGGCGGATCCGCCGCCACATCAGCATGATCGTCTCCGGGGAGGACGCGCGGGGGCTCGGCAGCCTCGACTGCGCGCTGCCGCCGGGCGCCGAGGTGTACGTGCTGCCCACCCTGGCCTGACGCGGGCTCAGACCTTGCGCCAGCCCGGGACCCAGGCGCCGTCCTCCACGACGTAGTCGCCGAACAGGGCCGGGGCCTCCTTCAGCATGAGCTCCCCGATGCGCTGGAACAGCAGCCGGATCTCCTCCTCGGCCCCGACGGCCGTGCGCGCCTCGATGGTGTGCCGCAGCGTGCGGACGTTGGCCGTCCAGACCAGGCCGGTGGCCAGGCCCTCGGGGGCGAAGCGGCGCATGAACGAGGTGCGGTGCTTCTTCTCGGAGAACGGCTTGCCCTCCTCGTCCAGCTCGAAGTGGTCGGCCATCCACAGCTGGAAGCGCTCCAGCTCCTCCAGCACCGCCGTGGCCCGCTCCATCAGCTCGGAGTCCTCGCGGGCCCAGTCGGGGAACCAGAACGGCAGCTCGTCCAGGCGGACGAAGCGCAGCGACTCCTGGGAGATGGCCACGCCCGGCCGGTGGCGGACCAGCTCGTGCGTCAGGACACGGCTGACGTTGTGCAGCACGAAGCTGAAGCTGACGTGCTCGAGGACCGAGCCGTGGGCGCTGGCCAGGATGTTGCGCAGGTACTCGTCCTGGTTCTCGCGGATGCGGACCACGTTGGGGTTGAGACCGGGCTCGAACGAGCGGTAGCAGAGCCGCCCGGCGAACTCGGCGAGGTTCTGCGCGTCGAGGTCGCCCCGGTCGAGCCGCTCCAGCCACCGCTCGCCGCCGACCTCGCCCAGGTAGCGGGCCAGCTCGTCGTAGTCGAGCTGCGGACGGGCGACGATGAAGACCTCGGGTTCGACGGTGCGCATGGCGAGCCCCCGCTCGGTTAGGCGATGTGACGGCCCAAGCAAACCAGGTCGGGCGGCCGGGCGCGAACTCCGGGGTGCCCCGCCCGTCCCCCGCCGTGCGCGTCGTTCCCGCCGACGTCAGAGGCGGTAGACGCGGCGGGCGTTGCCCGAGCCGATCATGTACGCGACGCGGGCGGCGTCGGGGGCGCTCCACTCCCCCGCGTCGAGCCGCTCCTTCAGCGCCCGGCCCAGGGCGCGCCGGAACGACACGGCCCCGAGGTGGGCGGTCTCGGCCACGCCGGAGCAGCCGGAGCCGAAGAGCTGCTTGTGGAACGGCGCCAGCTCCAGCAGCTCGTCCACGATCCGCCACGACGCGGCGCCGGTGCGGGCCAGCGCCCGCCCGACGTCCACATGGACGTGCGGGTACGTGGCGGCCAGGTAGGCGGCCTGGCGGTGGAACGGGTAGCAGTGGAGCAGGACGACGGTCACGCCGGCGGGCTGGAGCGCCTGGAGGAAGCCGGTCAGCAGCGCGGGGTCGGTCCGGTGCGGCGGCGCGTGCCCGGAGTCGGGACCCGCGCCCGTGTGGAGCTGGAGGGGCAGCCCCCGCTCCCGGGCCACGTCGACGGACGTCCACAGCAGGTGGCGCAGCGCCACCGGGTCCGTCAGCGGCTCCTTGGGGTCGGCGAGCCGCCGGTTCGCGGCGGCGATCACCGACCCGCGGCTGGGGCGGGCCGGGTCGAAGTCGAGGCCGTGGCGGTGGGCGGTGACCGTGCTCAGGCCCACGGCCCTGGCGGCGCGGGCGGACAGCTCCTCGGCCAGGCCGTCCAGGTAGTCGGAGGCCGTGCCCGCCATCTCGGCCACGTCGTGCTCGACCTGCTCGACGCGGACGACCTCGTCGGCCGCGGCGGAGCCGTGCCGCCCCATCTCGGCGGCCGGCAGCAGGTCGCCGCTCTCCGTGCCGGTGTCCACGAGGAACGCCGCCACCCCGGCGGCCCCCAGCAGCCGCCGGTTGACCTCGCCGGCGCCCAGCTCGGCGCGCCGGGCCAGGTAGACGGCGGGCGGGGCGTGCGGCGCCAGGTCGAGGACGGGGGCGCACCAGCGGCGCACGGCGACGCCGACCGGGGTGTCGAAGTGCGTGGTGCCGGGCGGCGCGGGCACGCCGCCGCCGATCAGCAGCTCGTACTGGGCCCGGGACAGGTCGTCGCGGCGCACGGCGTCGCAGTGGTGGTCGACCAGCGGGGCGAGCAGCGCTTCACGCACCGTGTCGGGCAGGCCGAGGGGGAGCATGCGGAGACTCTAGGGCGTACGGCCGGGCCGCCGCTCCGCTTTCCCCACACCTCTCCCCCGCCGGCCGTTCCCCCGCCGGCCGCGCAGCGTTCCCCACGCGGGCCCGGACGTCGCAGACGCGCGGGCCCGCGTGGAGGGCGGCGGGGTCAGCGGCGGGAGAGGCGCAGGACGTTGGCTATGATCTTGGCGCCGGCGCCGCCCTCGGCCGTCAGGATCGACTCGGGGTGGAACTGCACCCCGAACCGCCGGTTGCCGACGTCCTCGATGGCCATGACGTTGCCGTCCGGCGTCACCGCGGTGGCCTCGAACCCGACCACGCCGGGCCGCTTGGCGTGCAGCGAGTGGTAGCGCGCGGCGGTGAACTCGGCGGGCAGCCCCTCCAGCAGCGCGCTGTCGCCGAGCCGCGTCACCTGCCCCCGCTTGCCGTGCTCGGGGTAGTCGAGCAGCTCCAGCGAGCCGCCCGCCTGCTCCACCATCGCCTGCAGGCCGAGGCACACGCCGAAGACCGGCAGCTCGCGGGCGTAGATCTCGCCGATCAGCTCGGCCATGCCGAAGTCGGACGGCCAGCCGGGGCCGGGCGAGAGCACCACCAGGTCGGGGGCGACCTCGTCGAAGGTCGCCGGCGGGAACCCGTGGCGCAGCGTCACCACGTCGGCCCCCTCCTGGCGGAAGTAGTCGGCCAGGGTGTTGACGAAGGAGTCCTCGTGGTCGACGAGCAGCACCTTCATGCCCTGGCCCGGCTGCTCGCGGACCGGCGCGGCGGCCACGGCGTGCGGCTGGTTGACGGCGGCCAGGGCGCCGAGCAGGGCGCTGGCCTTGAGCTCGGTCTCACGCTCCTCGGCCTCCGGGTCGGAGTCGAACAGCAGCGTCGCCCCGGCCCGCACGGTGGCGAGGCCGTCCTTGATCTGGGCGGTGCGCAGCGTCAGGCCGGTGTTCATGGAGCCGTCGAAGCCGATGAAACCGATCGCGCCGCCGTACCAGCGGCGGGTGGTCGCCTCGTGGTCCTCGATGAACTGCATGGCCCACGTCTTGGGCGCGCCGGTGACGGTGACGGCCCACATGTGGGTGAGGAAGGCGTCGAGGGCGTCGAACTCGGGGCGCAGGCGGCCCTCGATGTGGTCGACGGTGTGGATGAGCCGGGAGTACAGCTCGATCTGGCGGCGGCCGATGACCTGGACCGAGCCGGGGACGCAGATGCGCGACTTGTCGTTGCGGTCCACGTCGGTGCACATGGTCAGCTCCGACTCCTCCTTCACGCTGGTCAGGAGGGTGCGGATGGCCTCGGCGTCCTCGACGGGGTTGCTGCCGCGGGCGATGGTGCCGGAGATGGGGCAGGTCTCGACGCGATCGCCGGTGACCCGGACGTACATCTCGGGCGAGGCGCCGACGAGGTGCTCGCCCTCGCCGAGGCTGATGATGAACTCGTACGGCGCCGGGTTGCTGTGCCGCAGGCTGCGGTAGAAGGCGGCCGGCTCGGTGCACACGGCGTGGAACAACTGGCCGGGCACGACCTCGAACAGGTCGCCGCGCCTGAACTTCTCCTTGGCCGCGGCGACGACCTTGGCGTACTCGCCCTTCGGCGGGTCGGACGGGATCTCGGCGGGCGTGGCGATGGGCGTGGAGTCGCCGGTGCGCTCCAGTCCGCGGGTGCTCGCCCCGTCGACGGTGAACTCGTAGCGGTGCTCGACGCAGGTCTCGCGCTGCCGGTCGATCACGACGAGCCGGTCGGGCAGGTGCAGCACGAGGTCGCGCTGGTCGGCGGGGCGGGCGAGCTCCTGCCTGATCGGCTCGAACTGGAAGGCCAGGTCGTAGCCGAAGGAGCCGTACAGGCCGAGGTGCGGGTCGTCGCCGCGGAAGGCGGCGATGACCTCGCGGATCGCGCTGAACACGGTGGGCCGGCGACTGCGCATCTCCTCGGGCAGCAGGTCCTCCGACTCGGGGACGAACACCTCGACCCGGTCGGCGGTCGGCTCCTCGACCGGCTTGCCGGCGGCCAGCAGGCACGACGTCACGGCGGGCAGCACGACGCGGCCGCGGGCGTTGAGGGCCCGGGCGGAGATGGTGCGGCCCTTGGCGACGAGCTCGACGCAGGGGTCGACGTAGCCGAACGCCCACCTGCTGTAGCGGCCGGGATAGTCCATGCCGGAGGAGAAGGCGCCCCCGCGCCGTACGTCGAGGGCGCTCACGATCTCCTCGAGCGCGTCCTCGGACACCTCGCGCGTCTCGCGCTCGACGCCGATGCCGCCGGCCGTGACGTAACCGCTGGTATATCCGCTCGTCTCCACTGCTGCCCCTTGTCGAAGTCACTGTCGAGTGAACTGCCACAACGCCGAATCCCGGGGGCGGACATGAGAAAGGCCGCCTTCCGGGGCGGCCGTCCGTCGAAGATGTGCGAAACTCGCGCCGCCTAGAAGCGGCGCCACCACTGAAGCTCGACGCGGTTTCGCATGGCCCCAGGGTAGCCGCCGAGCCCAAGATCGTGCAACGCGGCGCGCGGCGGGGGCTCCGGCCTTCCGCGCCCCCTCGGCGGCGTGACAGACGGGCGCCCGCCGGAAGGCCGCGTGAAATAGCGGGGGGCGTAGGGGTCCGCGCGGCGGGGCGAACGGCTAGCTTGACAATCATGGAACGCCCCCCGTTAGCCTGGCGGTCGACAACGGTCGTCGTGGCGTGCCTGGTCGCGGTGCTGCTCCTGCTCGGCGACCGGTACGGCTACCACCGTGACGAGCTCTACTTCAGGGTGCTGTCCGAGTATCCCGCCTGGGGCTATGTCGACCAGCCCCCGCTCACCCCGCTGATCGCCCGCCTGTCGATCGCGCTGTTCGGCGACACGCTGTTCGCGCTGAAGATCTTCCCGGCCGTGGCGGCGGCGCTGCTGGTGGTGCTGGCCACACTGATCACGCGCGAGCTGGGCGGCGGGCGCGTCGCCCAGGCCGTGGCCGCGCTCGGCGTCGCGACCGGCGCGTACACGCTGGTGGCCGGGCACACGATGCTGACGCTCAGCTTCGACCTGCCGTTCTGGGCGGCGGCCGGGCTGTTCGCGATCAAGGCGCTGCGCCGGGAGGAGCCGCGCTGGTGGGTCGCGTTCGGCGTGGTGGCCGGGCTGGCGACGTACAACAAGCTGCTGATCGCGATGCTGGCGCTGGGCCTCGCGGCCGGGCTGCTGCTCGCGGGGCCCCGCCGGGTGCTGGCCAGCCCGTGGCTGTGGGCGGGCGCGGCGATCGCCCTCGTCCTGGCCGCCCCCAACCTGGTCTACCAGGCGACCCACGACTGGCCGCAGCTCAAGATGGCCGCGGCGCTCAGCGAGGGCGAGGGCGACGAGCAGCGGGTGATGTTCGTGCCGATGCAGTTCGGGCTGTTCGGGCCGGTCGTGGCGGTCATCGGCGGGTTCGGCTGGTGGCGGCTGTGGAAGGACCGGCGGGTGCGGGCGGTGGCGGTCGCGTTCCCGGCCGCGGCGGTGCTGACGGTGCTCAGCGGCGGCCGGTTCGACTACACGGCGGGGCTGGTCCTGCTGCTGTTCACGGCGGGCTGCGTGAGCGTGGAGGCGGCGGGCGCCGGGCGGGTGTGGCTGGCGGTGGCGTCACTGGTGGTCAACGGGCTGGTCTGCGCGGTGATCGCGCTGCCGCTGCTGCCCGCCGACCGGCTGGCCGCCACCCCGATCCCGGAGATCGACGAGGTGGTGCGCGAATCGGTCGGCTGGCCGCAGTTCGCCGCCGCCGTGCGCGGCATCCTGGACACGCTGCCGCCCGAGGAGCGGGCCCGCGCGATCGTGCTGACCGGCAGCTACGGCGAGCAGGGCGCGCTGGCGCGGGCCGGGATCCCGCGCGTCTACAGCGGGCAGAACCAGCTCCACCTGTACGGCCCGCCGCCCGAGACCGGCACCGTCGCGGTGGCGGTGAACATCGGCCGGCGCGGCATGTACCGGCAGTACACCACCTGCGAGCAGCGGGCCGTGGTGGACAACCGGGTCGGCGTGCAGAACGAGTTGCAGGGGATGCCGGTGTTCCTGTGCCGGGGACTGAAGGGCTCCTGGCGAGCCGCCTGGCCGCTCTACCAGCACTACAGCTAGCGGGTCCACGAACCCGTGGCGCGGGCCTTGATCTTCGGGCCGGGCAGGCTCATGATCCGGTCAACGGTCCCCCCATCGAAGGGCTTCGCCATGCGCCGCACCCTCCTGTCCCTCCCCGTGGCCGTCGTGCTGGCCCTGGCCGGCACGGCCGTCACCAGCGCGCCCGCCCAGGCCCGGCCCTGCGGGCTCGGCAACTACTGCGTCACGACCTACTACTCCGACTCCTCCTGGACCACCGTGGTCGGGCAGAAGGTGGAGGAATGCGAAGGCGGCGGCGGCTCCTGGGGCGTCCGCACCATCTACAAGGACTTCTCGGAGGTCCCCTGCTGATCACGGATGCGCGGAGCGGCACGGGCTTCCACCTGCCGGGCGGCATCTGTTACTGGTAGGTGATGCGACGCGTGCGGCTCCGGCGTGACCTTCCCGTCCCCATGCCGGACGGTGTGACCCTGCTGGCCGACCACTACGCGCCCGCCGGTGGCGGCCGGGCGCCGGTGGTGCTCATCCGCTCCCCGTACGGCCGGCGGGGCCTGTTCGGCTGGATGTACGGGCGGGGCTTCGCCCGCAACGGCTTCCACGTGGTGATCCAGAGCTGCCGGGGCGGCTTCGGCTCCGGCGGCCTGCTCGACCCGATGGCCGACGAGCACGACGACGGCCTGGCGACGCTGGCGTGGATGCGGGCCCAGCCCTGGTACGACGGGTCGTTCGCGATGTTCGGCCCGTCGTACCAGGACTACCGAATTCGTCCGCAGTGCCTCGGCATTCACGCCGAGGATGAAGCGGACTCGCCCGCATAGCCGGGGCGGGAAAAGCTGTTTCGCCGGCGGGCGCGCCGGCGTCCGCCCGCCTCAGGCTGGCAGGTTCTGTTGTTCGATGTACTGGCGCAGGATAGTGATCAGCGCACCACCCACGCTCCCAGCGAAGTAGGAGCCCGACCACAGCTTGGTGGCGCGGTAGTGGTCGGCCAGTTCGGGAAACTCTTGCCGCATCCGTCGCGAGGACATCCCTTTGAGGCTGTTGACCAGCTTGGACAGTGCCACTTTGAGTGGGAAGTTCACCAGCATGGGACATGGTTGGCCTCCCCGTTGAACTCGCGTAGTTCGACCTCGAAGTCACCGCACACCGAGGACATGATCTCCCGCAGGCGGGTCAGGTGCGTGCCGGTGAACACCGGATGCGGTATTTCGTCACAAAGACCAAATGGGCATGGAGCGCGAAAACACAGTAACGCCCTACTCTGATATCGCTGCACTCGGCCATAAACCAACTGTAGGATGCAAGGGTGCAAGTGCGGTACTCCTACCGGATCGACCCGACCCCCGGCCAGCGCATCGCACTGGCCAAGGCGTTCGGGTGCGCCCGTGTGGTGTTCAACGACGTCGTCCGCACCCGCCGCGACGCGCACGAGAGCGGCCGGCCGTTCATCAGCGACGCCGCACTGTCCCGCCTTCTGATCACCGAAGCGAAGCAGACGCCGCAGCGGGCGTGGCTGAGCGAGGTGTCGGCGGTCGTCCTGCAACAGGCGCTGGCCGACGCGTGCGCCGCCTTCCGCAATTTCTTCGCCCGGCTGAGCGGCAAGCGCAAAGGGCCGAGGATGGGCGCGCCACGGTTTCGGTCCCGCAAGGACAACCGGCAGGTGATCCGATTCACCAAGAACGCCCGGTTCGCCGTCACCACGGCGGGCAAACTCCGCCTGCCGAAGATCGGGGATGTCGCGGTGCGATGGTCACGCGACCTGCCGGGTGCGCCCTCCAGCGTGAGCGTCATCAAAGACGCGGCAGGCCGGCACTTCGCCTCGTTCGTGGTCGAGGTGAGCCGGCGCCGGCTGCCGGTCAACGAGGCCGAGGCCGGCATCGACCTCGGGCTGGGGCATTTCGCGGTGCTGTCGGACGGCCAGAAGATCGACTCACCTCGGTTCCTGCACCGGGCGGAGAAGAAACTCAAGCGTTTGCAGGCAGCCCTGTCCCGAAAGGAGAAAGGCTCGGCCAACCGGGCCAAAGCTCGGCGGAAGGTCGCCCGCCAGCATGCGAAGGTCGCCGATGCGCGCCGTGAGTTCCATCACCAGCTCTCCACCCGGTTGATCCGCGACAACCAAGCGATCTATCTGGAGGACCTGGCTGTCAAGGGACTGGCGCGCACGAAGCTGGCCAAGAGCGTACATGACGCGGGCTGGTCGTCCTTCGTCGCCATGCTGGAATACAAGGCCACGCTGTACGGCAGGACGGTCATCAAGATCAACCGGTTCTTTCCTTCGTCCAAACTGTGCTCGGCCTGCGGCATCCTCACCGACCGGATGCCGCTTGCCGTACGGGAATGGACGTGCACGTGTGGCGCGGTCCACGACCGGGACATCAACGCCGCCGTCAACATTCTCGCCGCCGGACGGGCGGAGAGACAAAACGCCTGCAGAGACCAGATAAGACCACCCCATGCGGTGGCACAGGCCGATGAAGCAGGAAGCCACGGAAGCGCCGCCGCATGAACACGGCGACACAGGCCAGAATCCCCGGCCCTCAGACCGGGGAGCGCGTCAAGACCCCGCGCACCCCACCCGTGATCGGCGGGCCGGTGCTGCTGTCGGACTCCCGGCCGCGCGACCAGCGACGCCTGGAGGCGCGGCGCGACGTGCTCGTCTACAGCTCGCCGGCGCTGCCGCGGGACGTCGAGATGATCGGGCCCGTCACGGCCGAGCTGTTCGTGCGCTCCAGCACGCCGTACGTGGACGTGGTGGTGCGGGTGTGCGACGTGCGCCCGGACGGCAGGTCGCTCAACCTGTGCGAGGGCGTGCGCCGCCTGCGCCCGGACTCCCCCGAAGACCCGGGAGCCCCCGGCGAGTTCCTGGACGGGGACGTGCGGCGGGTGGTGGTGGAGCTGTGGCCGCTCGGGCACCGCTTCCGGGCCGGGCACCGGATCCGCGTGCACGTGGCCGCCGGCGCGTACCCGACGATCGCCCGCAACACCGGCACCGGGCGGGCGATCGGGCTCGGCGGCCCGATGGTCCCGGCCGACGTCGAGGTCTTCCACGCCCCGGAGCTGCCCTCGGCGCTGGTCCTCCCGCGGGTGACGCCCACGTGAGGCCGCCGGCCGGCCGTGAGGCGGGGCCGTGCGCGCCGCGCGGCTGATGTCCCTGGTGCTCCTGCTCCAGGCGCGCGGCAGGATGACGGCGGCGGAGCTGGCGCGCGAGCTGGAGGTGTCGGAGCGGACCGTCCACCGCGACGTGCTCGCCCTGTCGGGCTCGGGCGTGCCGGTGTACGCCGACCGGGGGCGCGGCGGCGGCTACCGGCTGCTCGACGGCTACCAGACCCGGCTGACCGGCCTGGACCGGGCCGAGGCGGAGGCGCTGTTCCTGTCGGGGGTGCCGGCCGCGCTGCGGGAGATGGGCCTGCAGGGCGTGGCGGCGACGGCCCGGCTGAAGGCCGCGGCGGCCCTGTCGCCCGGCCTGCGCGACGCGCCCGCGACCGCGGCGCAGCGCTTCCACCTGGACGCGCCCGGCTGGTTCGCCCCGGGCGATCCGCCGCCCGCCGCCCTGGCGCCGCTGGCCCGGGCCGTGTGGAGCGACCGGCCGGTCACCGCCGCCTACCGGGACCGCCGCCGGACCCTGGAGCCGTACGGGCTCGTGCTGAAGGCGGGGGTGTGGTATCTCGCCGGCCGGGTCCGGTCCCGGTTCCTGGTCTTCCGGGTGGACCGGTTCGGCGAGGTCGAGCCGCACGAGGGCGTGTTCGAGCGGGACCCGGGCTTCGACCTGGCGGCGTTCTGGGCGGAGCACGCGGCCGCCTTCGCCCGCTCGCTGCTGCGGGAGACGGTGACGCTGCGGCTGACCGAGGCGGGGGTGCGGATGCTGCGGCACGTCGCCGACCCGGCCGCGCTGGACGACGCGCTGGCCTCGCTCCAGCCGGACGGCACCATGCGGCTGGGCGTCGAGTCCGTCGCCGTGGCCTACAGTCAGGTGCTGCGCCTCGGCCCGGAGGCGGAGGTGCTCGGGCCGCCGGAGCTGCGTGCCCTGCTGGCCGGGGCGGCCGCCCGCATGGCACGGCTGTACGAGCCGCGGGAGGAGGCCCCGGGAGATCGACCGTTCGGCGCGGCGCTACGACCACTCGGCGATCCGTGACCTGACCGGAACCCCGGCCTGTCTAAGGTGCGGGGTCGAGAGCTGCTTCTCCTCACGCCCAAGGAGACCGCCTTGCCCGGTGACAAGAGTGACCGCAGCCCCTGGTACTGGCTGCTGCTCGTGCCTGTCGTCATCCCCCTGCTGACGTTCCTCTACAACGCCGACGAGCCGCGGCTGTTCGGCTTCCCGCTCTTCTACTGGCTGCAGATCGCCTTCATCGTCCTCGGCGTGGTGACGACCACGATCGTCTACCGGATGACGAGGGGGCGGCCGTGAGCGCGCACACGACCGAGATCGTCGTCTTCTCGGTGCTGTTCCTGCTGGTGAGCGGGATGGGCTTCGTCGCCGCCCGGTGGCGCCGCCCCACCGACCTGGCCAGTCTGCACGAGTGGGGGCTGGGCGGGCGCAACTTCGGCTCGTGGATCACCTGGTTCCTCATCGGCGGCGACCTCTACACCGCCTACACGTTCGTGGCGGTGCCGGCCCTGCTGTTCGGCGCGGGCGCGGCCGGGTTCTTCGCCGTGCCGTACACGGTGATCACCTATCCGATCGTGTTCCTCATCATGATCCGGCTGTGGTCGGTGTCGCACGTGCACCGGCTGGTCACGCCGGCCGACTTCGTGCGGCTGCGGTTCGGCTCGCCCACGCTGGCGCTGCTGGTGGCCGTC
The DNA here is from genome assembly GCF_040654215.1 of Nonomuraea sp. NPDC050733. Classification (NCBI taxonomy): domain Bacteria; kingdom Bacillati; phylum Actinomycetota; class Actinomycetes; order Streptosporangiales; family Streptosporangiaceae; genus Nonomuraea; species Nonomuraea sp. NPDC050733. Next base: position 171,101 of record NZ_JBFAHO010000009.1, read on the forward strand.
ACCGGCATCGTGGCGACCATGCCGTACATCGCGCTCCAGCTCATCGGCATCGAGGCCGTGCTGAAGACGATGGGCGTGGCGGGCAGCGGGTTCCTGAGCGACCTGCCGCTGATCGTGGCGTTCGTGATCCTGGCCGCCTACACCTACCAGTCGGGGCTGCGCGCGCCGGCGCTGATCGCGTTCGTCAAGGACATCCTCATCTACCTGGTCATCCTCGTGGCGATCATCTACATCCCGGCCCGGCTGGGCGGCTGGGGGGCGATCTTCGACGGGGCGAGGGCCAAGTTCGAGGCCACGCCGGCGCCCGGCGACGGACACCTGCTCAACCCCAACAACCAGCTCCAGTACGTGACGCTCGCGCTGGGCTCGGCGCTGGCGCTGTTCCTCTACCCGCACAGCGTCACCGGGGTGCTGGCCTCGCGCAACCGGGACGTGATCAAGCGGAACATGTCGGCGCTGCCCGCGTACAGCCTGCTGCTGGCGCTCATCGCGCTGCTCGGCTACATGGCGATCAGCGCGGGCGTCAAGCCGATCGGCACCGACGTCAACACGGTGGTGCCGCAGCTGTTCGACAAGATGTTCCCCGACTGGTTCGCGGGGGTCGCGTTCGCGGCGGTCGGCATCGGCGCGCTGGTGCCCGCGGCCATCATGTCGATCGCGGCGGCCAACCTGTTCACCCGCAACATCTACCGCGAGTACGTCAACCGCGACCCGACCGACGCCCAGGAGGCGAGCGTCAGCAAGGTCACCTCGCTGGTGGTGAAGGTCGGCGCGGTGCTGTTCATCCTGCTCATCGACCCGCAGTTCTCGATCGACCTGCAGCTCATCGGCGGCGTGATGATCCTGCAGACGCTGCCGTCGGTGGCGCTCGGGCTGTTCACGCGGTGGTTCCACCGGGCCGGGCTGATCGCCGGCTGGGTCGCCGGGATGGGCGGCGGGCTGCTGATGCTCTACAGCATCGCCAACCCGGCCACCAAGCACGCGCACTTCGGCGGCTCGGCGTTCCCGCTGGCCAACCTCGGCCTCGACACGAAGATCACCGTCTACGCGGGCTTCCTGGCGCTGCTGGTCAACCTGGTCGTGGCCGTCCTGGGCACGGTGATCGCGCGCGCGGCCAAGGCCGCGGACGGGCCCGACGGGACCCGGCCCGCCGACTACACGGCCGACGAGGGCGACCCCGCGGTCAAGGAGGTGGACCTCGCCGGCTCAACGTGAACCGCCCCGCGTCTCACATTCCGGGACGTTTGGCCACTATTTAGGCCAAACCGTAATCCCACCGACATTGGGTTTAATACCTCCGTAAAGCTACTCTCCTTCCGTTGACCACACTGTCAGGAGCCGGTCAGAGGACCGGCTCCTGCATCCGTTCCCACGGATACGGCTTAACGGAGGGGTCGAGTGACAACCCGGGAACCCGGGCAGCCCAGCAGCGACCGCAGCCCCTGGAACTGGCTGCTCGTCCTGCCCATCGCGCTGCCCCTGATGACGTTCCTGTTCAACGCCGACGAGCCGCGCCTCATGGGCTTCCCGCTCTTCTACTGGCTGCAGATCGCCTTCATCCTCGTCGGCGTCGCCTGCACCACGATCGTCTACCGGATGACGCGATGAGCGGGCACACGACCGAGCTGGTCGTCTTCGCGGTGCTCTTCCTCGTCGTGAGCGGCATGGGCTTCGTGGCCGCCCGCTGGCGGCGGCCCCAGAACATCGAGAGCCTGCACGAGTGGGGCCTGGGCGGGCGCAACTTCGGCTCCTGGATCACCTGGTTCCTCGTCGGCGGCGACCTCTACACTGCCTACACGTTCGTGGCCGTGCCGGCGCTGGTGTTCGGGGCCGGCGCGATCGGCTTCTACGCGCTGCCGTACACGGTGGTCGTCTACCCGCTGGTGTTCCTGGTGCTGGCCCGGATGTGGTCGGTCTCGCACGTCCACGGGTTCGTCACGCCGGCCGACTTCGTCCGGGCCCGCTTCGGCTCGCCCACGCTCGCGCTGGTCATCGCCCTGACCGGGCTGGTGGCGACCATGCCGTACATCGCCCTGCAGCTCGTCGGCATCGAGGCCGTGCTCAAGTCCATGGGCATCACCGGCCACCTGCCCATCATCATCGCGTTCGCCATCCTGGCCGCGTACACCTACCAGTCGGGCCTGCGCGCGCCGGCGCTGATCGCGTTCGTCAAGGACACGCTCATCTACATCGTGATCCTCGCCGCGGTCATCTACATCCCGGCCAAGCTCGGCGGCTGGGGATCGGTCTTCGACGCGGCCAAGGCCAAGTTCGACGCCACCCCGGTCAAGACCGACGGCATCACGCTCAACGCGGCCAACCAGCTCCAGTACATCACCCTCGCCTTCGGCTCGGCGCTGGCGCTGTTCCTCTACCCGCACAGCCTCACCGGCGTGCTGGCCTCGAAGAACCGGGGCGTGATCAAGCGGAACATGGCGGCCCTGCCCGCCTACAGCTTCCTGCTCGGCCTCATCGCGCTGCTCGGCTTCATGGCCATCGCCGCGGGCACCAAGCCCGTCATGGGCGCCACCGGCAAGCCCGACACCAACACGATCATCCCGCGGCTGTTCGACCAGATGTTCCCCGACTGGTTCACCGGCATCGCGTACGCGGCCGTGGGCATCGGCGCGCTGGTGCCGGCGGCGATCATGTCGATCGCGGCGGCCAACCTGTTCACCCGCAACATCTACCGCGAGTACATCAACAAGCAGGCCACCGACGCCCAGGAGGCCAAGGTGTCCAAGCTGGTGTCGCTGGTCGTCAAGGTCGGCGCGGTGCTCTGCATCCTGCTGCTCGACCCGCAGTTCTCCATCGACCTGCAGCTCATCGGCGGCGTGATCATCCTGCAGACGCTGCCCTCGGTGGGGCTCGGCCTCTACACCCGCTGGTTCCACCGGGGCGGCCTCATCGTCGGCTGGGCGGCCGGCCTGGCGGCGGGCATGTGGATGCTGTACCTCATCCCGAACCCGGCCAACGGCAAGGCCCACTTCGGCGGGTCCGCGTTCGCGCTGAAGAACCTCGGCCTCGACACCCCGATGACCGTGTACGCGGGCTTCCTCGCCCTCGCGGTCAACCTCGTGGTGTCGGTGCTGGCCACGCTGGCCTTCCGGGCCGCCAAGGTGGCCGACGGCGAGGACGCCACCTCGCGCGGCGACTACTTCGCCGACGAGGGCGACCCGCGGGTCAAGGAGCTCGACCTCTCCGCCTCGCACTGATCCGTTCTCCGACCCGGCCGGGCCCGTCTCCCTCGTGGAGGCGGGCCCCCGCCGTCTCCGGGCCCGGCGAAAACCCGTTGCGCACGGGCGAGCACGGACCGCAGGCTGGAGTGGTGGCCATCCTGGAGGCGACCCGCCTGGCGAAGAGATTCGGACCGGTCACGGCCGTCCACGACGTGAGCATCACCGTGGCCGAGGGCGAGGTGGCCGCGCTGCTGGGCCCCAACGGCGCCGGCAAGTCGACGACCCTGCACATGCTGCTCGGGCTCATCACGCCCGACGCGGGGACGATCACGATGTTCGGCATGGAGCTGGCCCGGCACCGGATCGAGGCGCTGAGCCGGGTCAACTTCGCCGCCAGCTACGTGGACCTGCCCGGCCCGCTGCTGGTGCAGGAGGTGCTCGACGTCTTCGCCCGCTTCTACGCCGTACGACGGCCGAAGGAACGGGTCGCCGAGATGATCGAGCTGCTGGAGCTCGGCCCCTTGAGACGGCGGCGGGTGATGGACCTGTCGTCGGGGCAGCGCACCCGCGTCCAGCTCGCCAAGGCGCTGATCAACGCGCCCCGGCTGCTCGTGCTCGACGAGCCGACGGCCAACCTCGACCCCGACGCCGGCGACCGGATCCGCGGCCTGCTGTCCGGCGTGGCCCGCGAGAGCGGCGCCGCGATGCTCATCACCTCGCACAACATGCGCGAGGTCGAGCGGATGTGCGACCGGATCCACTTCCTGGCCGAGGGCCGCGTCGTGGCCACCGGCAGCGCCGCCGAGCTGGCCGGCCACTACGGGGCCGAGGACCTGGAAGAAGTCTTCCTGAAGGTGGCCCGCGGATGACGACACCCCCACCCGCCCTGCTCCCGGGTCTGCCGCCGCTGGGTCTCGCCGCCCGGCGCAGCCGGGTCCTCGCTGTGGTGCGCCGCGACTTCGCCGCGCTGCGCCGCAGCCCGGTCCGCGTCTTCGAGATCCTCTTCTGGCCGACGGTCGAGCTGCTGCTGTGGGGGTTCGTCACCCTGTTCCTGAGCACCCAGCGGGTGCCGTTCGTGGTGGCGTTCCTGCTCGGCGCGGTGCTGCTCTGGCAGGTGCTGCAGAAGGCCAGCAACGAGATCTCCATCGCCTTCCTGGAGGACATCTGGTCGCGCAACCTGCTCAACGTGCAGGTCAGCCCGCTGTCCAGCGCCGAGTACCTGGCCGGGCTGGTGCTGTTCTCGCTCGGCAAGGTGGCGTTCGCGGTCACCGTGATGGCCGGGCTGGCCTACGCCCTCTACGGGTTCGGGGTGACGGCCATCGGCGTGGGGCTCGTGCCGTTCATGGGGGTGCTGCTCGTGCTCGGCTGGTCGCTGGGGCTGGTCGGCATCGCCGCCGTGCTGCGCTTCGGCGAGAACGCGCAGGTGATCGCCTGGTCGCTGGTGTTCGTGGTGCAGCCGCTGGCCGGGATCTTCTACCCGGTGTCGGTGCTGCCCGCGCCGCTCCAGACCGTGTCGTGGTTCCTGCCCGCCTCGCACGTCTTCGAGGGCATGCGCACGGTGATGGCCGGCGGTGCCGTGCCCTGGGACCGGCTGGCCTGGGCGGGCGCGCTCGACGTCGTCTACCTGGCGCTCACCCTCGGGTTGTACGCGTGGGCGCTGGGCTATGCCCGCCGGCACGGGAAGCTGTCGCGCTTCGGCGACTGAAGCGACTGAAGCGACTGAAGCGACTGAAACCAGGGAGGCGGCTGAGGCGGCTGAAGGGCCGGACCGGCAGGGCCGCCGAGGCGGTCAGCACGAGGCCGAGCAGCGCGTACAGGCCCGTCGCGCCCGCCAGCGCCCCGGGCGGCTCGCCGGTGGGCGTCAGGAGGCGGGGCAGCCGCCCGGCCAGCTCCACCGCGAGGTCCAGCCGCAGCGCGAAGAGCGCGCCCACGGCGGCGAGCGGCGCGCCGCAGGTCAGCGCGGCGGTCCGCGACAGCCCGCGCAGCAGCGCGGCGAGCACCGCCGCGCCCGCGAGCAGCCCCAGCCCGGCGGGGCCGGGTGCGAACGAGGTGTAGGCGGTCCGCAGCGCGCGGGCGCCCGCCTCGGCCAGGTAGTACACGACCGGCAGGGCGGCCAGCCCCGCCACCGCCCCGATCACTCGACGTAGCAGCACGGACACCATGGTCGCGGTCCCGGAGCATGCTGGGGGTCGTTTCCGGCAAGCCCCCGGACGCCTGGCGGTGGTTAGGGTCGGAATCGTGACGATCACACCGAACAGCGGCACCGGGTCCGGCCCCATCACCCCCGACGGCTCGCCCGTGGAGTTCTACGCGACGCAGCGCTCCCGCGGCGAGCCCGAGATCATCGCCACGGTGACGCCGGCCGGCGGCACGATCCTGGAGCTGGGCTGCGGCACCGGCCGCATGACCCACCCGCTGGTCGAGCTCGGCTTCGAGGTCGTGGCCGTGGACGAGTCGGCGGAGATGCTCGCGCACGTGCGCGGCGCGGCCACCGTGCGGGCGCGCATCGACGAGCTGCGGCTGGAGCGGCGCTTCGACACGGTCGTGCTGGCCTCGCACCTCGTGCAGACCGCGGACGCGGAAGGGCGGCGCGCGCTGCTGGAGGCGTGCGCCCGCCACGTGGCGCCGGACGGACACGTGCTCCTCCAGTGGATGCCGCCGGAGCGGCTCGACGCCTGGGAGGTGGGCCAGGGCTGGACCGAGGACGGCGTCACCATCGCGCTGGCCGCGCTGGAGCAGCCGGAGCCGGGGCGGTTCACCGTCACCATGCGGTACGAGGTGGACGGGCGCGTGTGGACGCAGTCGTCCTCGTCGCGGCGGCTGTCGGACGAGGACCTGGCGCGGGCCCTGGAGGAGGCGGGGCTGAGGATGCTGCGGTTCCTGACGGAGGACCGGACGTGGGTGGCGGCAGGGGCCCTTACGACGTAGATTTCCGCTTATAGCTGGAAATTACTGGGAAAGACTGGAACTCCTGTTACGCTCGCGCCATGGGTGACCGGCTGGACGATCATGGGTGATCGGCTGGACGATCTGGAACGGCGGATCGACGAGCTGCGCGCCGGGGTGCGCCGGGCCATGCGTGCCCGCGACCCGGCCGCCGCCCGGACGCTCCGGGCCGACCTGCGTGCCGCCGAGCGCGCCTGGGACGCCCTGGTCTCCGGCGGCCTCGACCCGGCATCCGCCGCCGACGACGCGGCGCACGCGGTCGGCGACCCGGCATCCGGCGTCATCGGACCGACGGGTGAGCAGGGCGGCGGGAACCTCGCTGGTTCCGGAAGTGCCGGTGGTCCTCGAAATGCTGCTGGTTCCGGAAATGCGGGTGAGTCCGGAAATGCCGGTGGTGGCGGGAATCGCGGTGGTTCCAGGAAGGTCGCCGGCTCCGGGAACGGCGGTGCCGCCGGGAGGGGCGGGCTGCGGCTCGTGACCGTGCGGGAGCAGGCGCACCAGGCGCTCACCCTGCTCGGCGTGCCGGCCCAGCCCCGGCTGCTGGCGGCCGTGAGCGAGGCGTTCTTCGGCGGCTCCCTGCGCGGCGCCCAGCTCACCAGCCTGCGCCGCGACGAGGAGCGCTCGTTCGCCTCCTCCCCGTTCGGCCGCCCGTACTACCTGTGCGCCGCCCTGACCGACCGCCTCTCCCCCGCCCGCGGCCTGCTCGCGGTGAGCACGTGGCCGCTGGAGCGGCGGATGGTGGGCCCGCTCAGCCCGCGTGTCCACTTCCTGACCTGCGCCGTCGCCGTGGCCCGGCGGCTGTGCCCGGACTCCGGCGCACCGGCCGTGGGCACGGGCCTCGGCACCGGCACGGATGAGCCCGATCCTCAGGTGGAGCGGCTGCTCGCGCGGATGGCGCGCAACATCCCGGGCGGCGCCGCCCACGACCTGGGCCCGCCCGACCCGCTCCGGGTGATCGAGGCGGCGCGGGCCGAGCTGGCCGTACACGCCGGGCGCGACACGCGGGACCGGGCCGAGCTGGCGAAACGCGCGGCCGCCCAGCTCGGTGACCGGGCGCGACTGTTCGGCGCCGCTACGCTGAGCACCGTCGCCGCTGCCCGGGCCGCGACCGCCCGCACGGCCACCTGAGCACAGAGCGACACGAGCACTGACACGAGCATTCGCGACACGAGCACTTGGCGACACGAGCAGGTGGATGAGCACATGAGAGGCAGCCGATGAACCGGCTTGACGCGCTGCGGGGCACGACGCCGCAGAAGCCGCACGACGCGCGCGCCATCGCCGCGCTCGCCGCCAACCCCGGCTGCGCGCGGCGGGCGCTGCTGGACGGCGCGGGCATCGACAAGGACGCCACCGCCCGGCACCTGGGCTTCCCGGCGCCGTTCGGGCAGTCGCCGTTCGCGATCACCCGCGGCAACGCGTTCGAGGCGCTGGTGAAGGCCGACGGGTGCGCCGAGCTGCTGCGGATGCTGCGCGAGCTGCTGGAGCTGCCGGTCGCCGAGGTGGCCTACCACGACGTCGAGAACGTCGGAGCCCACCTGCGCCACGCCCACACGCGGGCGCTGTTCGACCGGGCGGCGCGCGACGGCCACGACTCCGGCACGCTCTACGACCATCCGCTGCTCGGCCTGGAGATCGCCGGGCACACCGCGTTCCTGGAGCCGGACGTGGTGGCGTTCCAGCTCGGCGGCCGGTTCCACATCGTGGAGATCAAGTCGTTCTCGGTCATCGACGGCCAGGCCGACCCGTCGGCGGTGGCGGCGGCGGCGCGGCAGGCGGCCGTGTACGTGCTGGCGCTGCGCCGGCTGCTCGGGGAGCTCGGCCACGACCCTCGGCGCGTGGCGCACGACGTGGTCCTCGTCTGCCCCGAGAACTTCGCCAACCGGCCCGTGGCCACGCTCGTCGACGTGCGCAGGCAGCTCGCCGTGCTGGAGCGGCAGCTCTCCCGCATGACGGGGCTCGACCGGCTGGTGGAGGGACTGCCGGACGACCTGACGTTCGACCTGGTGCCGGGCGAGGACGGGCTGCCCACCCGCTCGGCGGCCGAGCTGTCCGACGCGCTGCGCCGCACCACCGCCCGGTACGCGCCCGACTGCCTGTCCACGTGCGACCTGTGCTTCTTCTGCCGCGACGAGGCCCGGCAGGAGGGCGCCTGCGACCTGCTGGGCCGTCAGGTGCGCGACGAGCTGGGCGGGGTGGCCTCCGTCGGCGAGGCGCTGGGCCTGGCCGACGGCACCCGCGACCCGGCCGAGGGGCAGGAGGAGATCGCCCGGCTGCTGCGCAACGCCGAGCGCCTGCGCCGGGAGTGCCTCGCGTGAGCCGCGTCCGTGACGCCCGGCGGAGGTGGACGGCGTGAGCCTGCTGACGTCGCTCGCGCGGCTGCGGGCGCTCGACGAGGGCGTAGCGCAGCCCATCGCGACCGTGCGGCACTGCCACCTGTCCGAGCGGCCCATGGTGTTCATCCCGCTCAAGCTGTCCGGCGAGGCCGCCGCGCCGCTGGCCGCCATGCTCGGCACCCGCCGCGACGAGCCGCGCCTGCTCGTGGTGACGCAGCCGCGCAACCGCGACCTGCGCTTCGCCTGGGCCGCCGACCTGGCCGCCGAGTTGCTGCCGTACATCGAGGGCTTCCTCGGCGGCACCGAGACGGTGGAGCGCAAGAACGCCGACCCGTACGAGCGTGTGCTGGACGCGCCGCAGCTCGTCGTGCCGAACCAGGCGGGCGTGGCGTTCACCCGCCTGCTCGGCCGCTCCACGCGTTTCCGGCGGGTCGACGGGCCGTACCCGGTGCCGGAGCGGGTGCCGCTGCTCGGCCGCTGGCTGACGTACTTCGGCGAGCGGGCCGCCTACCCCGGCTCGTCGCTGATGACGGCCGCGACCGAGGAGCTGGGGCGGCACTGGGCGAGCGGGCAGAGCGGTCTGGAGGACGCCAACCTGGCCGCGCTGATGGCGTGGATCACCACCGGGCCGAGCGACGACGCCGAGGACCCGCTCGTGTGGCCGCCCGCGGGGCCGGCGACCGACCCGGGGTTCGACGCCGAGGTGCTGGCCCCGGCCATCGAGGCCGGCTCGGCCGAGCGCATCACCGAGGCGCTGCGCACCCAGCTCGAACCCACCTGGCGGCTCATGTGGCAGGCGATCGACCTGCTGAGGGGCCTGCCGGAGGGGGCGAGCGTGGCGCAGCGGTGGGAGCAGGACCGCGGCTCGTTCAGCGGCATGGCCGCGCAGATCGCCGAGGGCGCGCCGCCGCAGGCGCGGCGCGACGGCGCGGTCGCCGCCGCCTCCCGCCTGGCCCGCATGGAGCGCGCCCAGGCCGCCTACGAGGTGCAGCGCGCCTACGACGACCCGCTGGTCATGGCCGAGCACCGGCTGACCGGCGAGGCGTTCGCGGGCGAGGTCGTCGAGACCGACCCCGAGCACGCCGAGGGCGAGGGCCGCTCACGCAAGCTGCGCCCGATCGTGGTGGTCAAGACCGACGATCCCGTACGGCTGGCGCCCGGCACCGCGCTCGGCACCCCGCAGCGCCGCACCCAGGGCGCCCAGCTCGTGTCGGCCGGCGACGGCCTGGTCACCGTGAAGATCACCAAGGGGATGGGCCGGGGGAAGACGCCGGCGCCCGGGTCCGTGCCGGAGGTGGGCGAACGGGTCTGCTACACCTCGCTGACCGACGACTTCCAGGGCTCACCCGCCCTGCCCGAGCCGGAGGCGACCCCGTGGACGCACGGCGGCCCGCCGCGGGAGTACACGCCGAGCGACGAGGACGCCCTGGAGGAGTGGTCGTGACGAGTCCCCCGCCGGCCCGGCAGGAAGCGCCCGGTCCGGGTCCCGCGCCGAGTCCTGAGCCGAGTCCCGAGCAGGTCATCCGGGCCGTGCTCGCCGACCTGCCGCGGCATCGCGGCGTGGTCGTCGACTCGCCGCCGGGCGCCGGCAAGTCCACCCTCGTCGTACGGGCGGCGGCGCACATCGCCGCGACCGGCGAGCCGCTGATGATCGTCGCCCAGACCAACGAGCAGGTGGACGACCTGGTGACGCGCATCTGCGAGCGGCACCCGGACCTGACCGTCGGGCGGCTGTCGGCGGGCGGCTACGTCCCGCCGCTGCGGCTGCTGGAGCTGCCCGGCGTCACGGTGGGCACCCGTGTGCAGGATCTCGGCGACCCCGACATCGTGCTCGCGACCGCCGACAAGTGGGCGTGGATCTCCGGCCGGACGTGGCCGTGGGCGATCGTGGACGAGGCGTACCAGATGCGCTCGGACAAGCTGCTGCGCATCGCGGGGCTGTTCGAGCGGGCGCTGTTCGTGGGCGACCCGGGGCAGCTCGACCCGTTCTCGATCGTGGACGGCGACCGCTGGTCGGGGCTGTCGTGGGACCCGTTGCAGAGCGCCGTGTCGGTGCTGCTGCGGCACAACGCGGACCTGCCGGTCCACCGGCTGCCGGTGTCGTGGCGGCTGCCCGCCTCGGCCGCGCCGGTGGTGTCGCGGGCGTTCTACCCGTTCACCGGGTTCCGGGCGGGCACGGAGCCGCACGAGCGGCGGCTGGAGCTGTCCACGGGCGGCATGGGCACCGTGCACGACCGGGCGCTGGAGGAGGCGGCGCGGTCGGGGTGGGCGCTGCTGGAGCTGCCGAACCGGCACACCGTCCGCACCGACGGAGAGGCGGTGGAGGCCGTGGCGCTGCTGGCGGCCCGGCTGCTCCAGCGCGGCGCGGTGGCGGGCTCGGAGCAGGGCGAGCGGCCGGTGACGGCCGAGCGGATCGCGGTCGGGGCGGCGCACCGCGACCAGGTGGCGGCGATCAGGGCCGCCGGGGTGCCGCCGGAGATCACCGTGGACACGGCCAACCGGCTGCAGGGGCGGGAGTACGACGTGACGATCGTGCTGCACCCGCTGTCGGGGCGGCGCGACGCGACGGCGTTCCACCTGGAGTCGGGGCGGCTGTGCGTGCTGGCGTCGCGGCACCGGCACGCGTGCGTGGTGGTGGCGCGGGCGGGCATCGCGGAGCTGCTGGACGCGCACCCGTCGGCCGAGCCGGTGCAGCTCGGGGTGCCGGTGAAGTTCCCGGACGGCTGGGAGGCCAACCAGTCGGTCCTGGACCACCTGGCGGCCCACCGCGTCTGACGGCTCCTCCCCGAGCCCCAGAGGACCACGATTCCCCGAGTCCCAAGAGTCCCCGCGTCCTCTGCGTCCCCCGCGTCCCCCGCGTCCGTCGCGGGGCGAGGCGGGTCAGAGGCGGGCGCGCCAGACGTCGATGACCATGACCGTGCGCATGCCCGCCGACAGGTAGAGGTCGAGGGCGGGCGTGGTGTTGTTGGAGTCGACGTGCAGGATCGTGCCCCTGCGGCCACGGGCGGCGTCGGCGGCGAACGCGTGCCTCAGCAGGAACCGCCCGAGGCCCCTCCCCCGGAACTCCGGGAGCACGGCGAGCAGCGCGACATAGCCGCATCCCTCGTCGGACAGGAACTGGTCGTTGCCGATCACGGTCGCGGCGGGGCGGCCGTCGAGCCGGGCGACCGTGAGCTGGCTCCAGTCGGTGGCGCGGTGCGCGGCGCGGCGGGAGTACCAGGTGTCGTAGTCGACCTTGACGAAGCCGAAGTGCTCGGAGAAGGCCCCCTGGTGGACCAGGTGCGCCTCGCGGCGCGCCTCCTCACTCTCACCGCTGTGCAGGGTGAGGCCGGCCGGGGCCGGGGGCGGGTCGAGCGGCCCCGCGTGGTCGATGCGCAGCCGGTGGAAGCTGGTCGCGGGCCGCAGGCCGTGGCGCTCGGCGAGGGCGCGCTTGGCCTCGTCGGCCCGGTGGATGCCGGCGTCGACGGTGGCGCCTTCGTGGCCGCGCTCCTTGGCCAGCTCCCGGGCCCGGTCGAGCACGGTGCCCCACAGAGGCCCCGCCACGTCCTCCCGGCCGGGGCGGACGGTGACGTCGACCTCGACGAGGTCGCTGCGGCCCTTGGCGTACGCCCACGCCCAGGCGATCAGGCGGCCCTCGGCGTCGTGGCGCAGCCAGCCGTCGCGGTCGAGGTCGGCGCCGGGGGCGGCGAGGTCCGCCTTGACGTCGTCGAGGGTCCAGTCGGCGTGGCCGATGACCGCCGTGTCGGCGGCCGTCAGGAGCTCGTGGATGGCGGGAGCGTCCTCCGGCCGGGGGCGCCTGATGGAATCCATGGGGGGGATTGTGCCGAAACGGGCGGGGCTCTCGCCTCCCATTTTCCCTCCGTCGATAAGCTGGACGGGTGCTGGACAAGAAGCCGTTGCGCATCGAGGTCGCCACACCCGACCCGATGACGGTGCGGCTCGCGCTCAGCGGCGATCTAGACTACGGCACCGTCTCGGAGCTGGCGGCACTGCCCCTGGACGACGGCTTCCGCCGCCTGGAGGTCGATCTGTCGGGGCTCTCCTTCATCGACTCCTCCGGCCTGGCGGCGCTCATCCGCCTCTACCACCAGGCGGAGCGGGCCGACGCCGTGCTGCGGGTGGTGGCCGTGACGCCGTACCTGCGCAACGTGCTGCGGATGACGGCGCTGGACCGGATCCTCAGGCTGCCGCCCGCGTGAGCCCATCCGTCCCGGAGCGGCCCGGCGGGCCGCCCCCGGACGACGGCGGTCAGCCGACGGCTCCCATATGTCGGCGATCAGCCGACGGCTCCCATATGTCGGCGGTCAGCCGACGGCGGGCTCGGGCTGCTCCGCCGGGGTGGCGGGGCCGCCACGCAGCGGGATCTCCTTGACGAACGCCGCCAGCACGGGCACGACGACGGCGAACAGGATGGCCCACCAGAAGACGTTGGAGATGGAGCCGGCCAGCGCCTCGATCAGGCCGGTCCGCATCTGCGGCGGCATCTGGGCCAGCGCGGCCGGGTCCATCCGGCCCCCGCCCTTGGCGATCTTCTCGGCGGCCTGGGCGCCGAACTTGTCCGTCAGCTCGTTCTGGAAGCCGTTGTTGAAGACCGCGCCGAACAGGGAGACGCCGAACGAGCCGCCGATCGAGCGGAAGAACGTGGTGGCGCTGCTGGAGACGCCGAGGTCCTTCTGCTCGACGCTGTTCTGCGCGATGAGCATGGTGGTCTGCATGAGGAAGCCCATGCCGACGCCGAGCACGGCGATGTAGACGCCGGTCTGCCAGCCCGGCGTGTCCATGTCCATGGTGGACAGCAGCCACATGCCGAGCGCCATGCCGACCCCGCCGATCAGCGGGTAGATCTTGTACCTGCCGGTGGCGGTGATGGCCCGGCCGACGAACAGCGACACCACCATGGCCGCGGCCATCATCGGCAGCAGGAGCAGGCCGGAGTTGGTGGCCGTGGCGCCCTGGACCATCTGCTGGAACAGCGGCAGGAAGTTGATCGCGCCGAACATGGCGAAGCCGAGCAGGAAGCCGATGCCCGAGATCAGCGTGAAGTTGCGGTTGCGGAACAGCTGCAGCGGCATGATCGGCTCGGCGACGGCGCGCTCGACCGGGATGAAGATGGCGAGCGTGACGACGGCGACGCCGATGAGGCCGATGATCTGCCAGGAGCCCCAGTCGTACTCGTTGCCGCCCCAGGTCGTGACGAGGACCATGGCGGTGATGCTGATGGACAGCAGGATCGCGCCGATCCAGTCGATGCGCACCTTGTTGCGGTGCTTGGGCAGGTGGAGCTTGACGGCCAGCACGGCGAGCGCGATCGCGCCGACGGGCAGATTCACGTAGAAGGCCCAGCGCCAGTCGAGGTGGTCGGTGATGAAGCCGCCGACGAGCGGGCCGGCGATCATGGCGAGCGACATGGCGCCGGCCATGATGCCCTGGTACTGGCCGCGCTCGCGGGGCGGCACCAGGTCACCGATGATGGCCATGACGTTGACCATGAGGCCGCCCGCGCCGAGGCCCTGGAGCGCGCGGAACGCGATCAGCTCCGCCATGCCGCCGTCGGGGCCGCCGAGGACGGACGAGCCGGCCATGCCGCACAGGGCCGACCCGATCATGAAGATGACGATGGAGACGAGGAAGATGGTCTTGCGTCCGTAAAGGTCGCCGATCTTCCCCCAGATGGGAGTGGAGACGGTGGTGCCGAGCACGTACGCTGTGACGACCCAGGAGAGGTGCTGGAGTCCGCCCAGCTCACCCACGATCCGGGGCATCGCCGTACCGACGATCATGTTGTCGAGCATGGCGAGGATCATCGCCAGCATCAGTCCGGGCAGGACCACCATGACCTCTCGGCGGCGCCCTCCTGCTTCTTCCATAAGCACACCCCCGGAGTTGAAGATCTTCCTTACTTGCCGACCGGCAAGCCTGCATTAAGGTAGATACTTACTTGCCGGTCGTCAAGTCGAAATAGGTGCACTTTGCGGGAAGACACCCGGACGCGTATCCAGGAGATCGCTCTCAGGCTGTTCACGGAGCAGGGCTACGAGGCGACCTCCCTGCGCGAGATCGCCGAGGAGCTCGGCGTGACCAAGGCGGCGCTCTACTACCACTTCAAGACCAAGGACGACATCGTCGCCAGCCTGGCCGACCTGCGCGTGGCCGAGGTCGAGGAGGTCCTGGCGTGGGCCAGGAGCCAGCCGAGGACGCTGGAGGCGCGGCGCGAGATCGTGACCCGCTACGCCGAGGCGCTGCGCAAGCCCCGCTACCTGGAGGTCGCCCGCTTCATGGAGCGCAACCAGACGGCGCTGCGCGACCACCCGAAGCTGCTGCGTCTGCGCGACACGATGCTGGAGCTCGTCAACGAGCTGAGCGACCCGGACGACCCGCTCGCGGTGCGGATCGCCCGCTCCATGGCGCTGTTCGCGCTGCACGCGGGCAAGTGGATGCCCCAGGAGGAGTCGGTGTCGGAGGAGGAGATCAACGCGGCGTCCCTGGAGGTCGCGCTCAGGCTCCTGGAGCCATAGGAAGAATCTCCTGAAGCCATAGGGACGATTGGGGTCCACGATCGCGGGCAGGTCTCCAGGCACGCATCCAACCGGGGAGGAAGACAGTGGAGGCCACCATCGCGCTCCGTTTGCCCAGGGATGCGGCAAGCGTCCCCCTGATCCGACAGATTCTCGAGGCCAGCCTCAAGACTCTGGGCGTGGAGCCGCAGATCCGCGACGACATCGAGCTCATGCTCAGCGAGGCGTGCTCCAACGTGATCAGACACGCCGGGCCCAGCGACGAGTACACGGTGAGCGCCGGAGTCCACGACGACCTGTGCACGATCAAGGTCATCGACACCGGCGGCGGGTTCGATCCCCGCAAGGTGACCCAGGCGCCCGACAACGCCGAGAGCGGCCGCGGTCTGCAGATCATGCGGGCGCTCGCCGACGACGTCCGCTTCACCAACCGGCGGGAGAAGGGCGCCGTGGTGTGCCTGGAGAAGCGGCTGCGCTTCGCGCCGGGGGCGGCGGCCCGGCCGTTCATGCCCGGCTCGGGTCTCGCCGCCCACCACGCCCACCAGGCCGTACGGGGCACGGACAACTCGCTATGACGCTCCGGTGGCCGGCGCCGGCCACCGTCTGGCCGTCAGCCCGGCCATGAGGCCGAGGGTCACCAGGACCACGACCGAGATGAGCAGGACCGCCAGGAACACGAGGGAGCAGGTGATCGCCAGAGAGGCGATCGCGCCGAGTAGAGCCAACATTCGGCCAAACTTTCCCCACTGAATGGGCTCTAAGCCTTCAGATGGGGATAGATCCGGCTTTCCGCGAAGCGACGGCGGCCTTGCTCCCTCTCGTCCGGTCTCGGGAACGCCGCAGGTCAGGAGGGCGGGAGCTCCCGGCGGCTGGGGAGCTGGTCGAGGCGGCGCAGGATCACTCCCTCGCGCAGCGCCCACGGGCAGACCTCCAGGCGCTCGACCTCGAACAGGTCCATCGCCGCGTCGGCGACCAGCGCCCCGGCGGCCAGCTGCGCGGCCCGGCCCGGCGACACGCCGGGCAGCGCGGCCCGCGAGGAGGTGTCCATGGTCGTCAGCTTGCCCGCCCAGTGGGCCAGGTCCTGGCGTGAGAGCGAGCGCGACACGTAGGGCCCCTCGCTGGACGGAGCCGTCCCCGCCACCCTGGCGAGCTGCTTGAAGGTCTTGGAGGTCGCCACCGCGCAGGTGGACTCGCCGTGCCGGACCACGTCACGGACCGTGCGGGCGATCTCGGCGCGGACGTGCCGGCGCAGCGCGCGCACCTCCTCCGGCGGCGGCGGGTCCGCGGTGAACCAGTCGCGCGTCAGCCGGCCGGCGCCCAGCGGCAGCGACACGGCCACGTCCGGCTCCTCGTCCACGCCCGCGGCGATCTCCAGCGAGCCGCCGCCGATGTCGAAGGCCAGCAGCCGCCCCGCCGACCAGCCGAACCAGCGCCGCACCGCCAGGAACGTCAGCCGGGCCTCGTCGCGGCCGGACAGCACCTCGATGTCCACCCCGCAGCGCTCGTCGATGCGGGCCAGCACCTGCTCGCCGTTCGCGGACTCGCGCACCGCCGACGTCGCGAACGCCACGAAGTCCTCGACGCCCTTGTCCTCCGCCAGCCGCAGGGCCTCCTCCACGAACGCGCCCAGCAGCTCGATGCCCTCGGCCGACAGCTCGTTGCGCTCGTCGAGGTGCTCGGTCAGGCGCAGCTCCTCCTTGTGGGAGTAGGCGGGGATGGGCCGGGCGCCTCGGTGGGCGTCCACGACGAGTAAATGGACGGTGTTCGAGCCGATGTCCAGCACGCCGAGTCGCATGTGCATGACGCTACCGGCCGGCGGCTCGTGGAGCGACGCCGCCCCCGCGCGCGCTCGGGGGCGGAAGTACGGGTTCCGCCCGGACGGCCATACGCTGATCGCATGTCACGAACCCTGCGACTGTTGATCACCGGCGGCGGCACCGGAGGTCACACCTATCCCGCCCTGACGACCCTGACGGCCGTGCAGCGCCGCCAGGTGCCGCACGACGTGCTCTGGGTGGGCACCGCCAACGGGCTGGAAGCCAGGATCACCGCCGAGCACGGCATCCCGTTCAAGGCGATCACCACGGGAAAGCTGCGCCGCCGGCCCAACCTGCGTGAGCTCGGCACCAACATCGCCGACGTGTTCCGCATCCCGGTCGGCGTGGCCCAGGCGATCGGGCACGCGGCCCGCTACCTGCCCGACGTGGTGCTGTCGACCGGCGGGTACGTGGCGGTGCCGATCGGCGTGGCGGCCAAGCTGATCCGCCGGCCGCTGGTCATGCACGAGCAGACCACGGTCGTGGGCCTCGCCAACCGCATCCTGGCCCGGCTGGCGACGCGGATCGCGCTGTCGCACGAGTCGTCGCTGGAGTACCTGCCGGCCTCCGCGCGAGGCAAAGCCGTGGTGACCGGCAACCCGATCCGGCCGGAGCTGCTGCAGGGCAATCGGGCCGCCGCGTACGACCTGTTCGGGCTGACGTTCGAGGTGCCGCTGATCTACGTGACGGGCGGCGCGCAGGGCAGCAAGCAGATCAACACGCTGCTCGCCGAGGTCCTGCCCCGGCTGCTGCCGCACGCGCAGGTCGTGCACCAGTGCGGCCCGGCCTGGATCGAGGAGATGCGGGCCGTCGAGCTGCCGCCGGAGCTGGCCGAGCGCTACCACCCGGTGCCGTACGTGGGCTCCGAGCTGGCCGACCTGTTCGCCGCGGCCGACGTGGTGATCTCGCGCAGCGGCGCCGGGACGGTGTCGGAGCTGACGGCCATCGGCAAGCCGTCGGTCCTGGTCCCGCTCATCCCGACGGGCGGCGACGAGCAGCGCAAGAACGCCGGCTACCTGATGTCGGCCGGCGCGGCGCGGGCGCTGCTGGAGCCGCGTCCGACGGCCGACATGCTGCTGGCCGAGCTGATGCCGCTGCTGGCCGACCCGGAGCTGCGCGCGGGCATGGCGGAGGCGTCGCGCAAGCTGGGCCGCGTGGACGCGGCGGACGCGCTGTGCGACGTGCTGCTGGAGACGGCCCACTGGCACGCCTGACCCCCCGGCCGGGCCGCGCAGCAGCTCGGCGCTCTCGTGGGGCACCGCCGGGTCGACTTTCACCTTCGCACGACGGCCGGCCACGTTGTGGATGTCAGGGGGTCGGGTCAGCCTTCCAGGTAGCGGAAGGCCTCGTGGGCGGAGCTGACGCTGCGGCGTAAGACGCGTTCGAGCTGGTCGGCGTCCTGGGCGAGACGCTCGATCTCCGGGACGGACAGCGCGTCGGCGCCCGACTCGGCCAGCAGCTCCTCGTAGCGCGGCAGGCGGGCCCGCAGCTCCTCGATCTGCTCGCGCGCGTGGTAGGCGCGCTCGGCGTCGGCGACGTGACGGGCGTAACGTTCCAGCGCCTCGACGCGCGCGACCACCGCCGCCTCGCTGGTGGAGAGCGCCCGCTCCAGCGGCTCCACCACGGCCGCGACCTCGGGGGCGACGCCCCGGCCCAGCAGCTCCCGGTGCTCGGAGCGCAGCGCCGACAGCTTGGCGAGCAGCCGGGCGATCTCCCACTCCTGCTCGGGCAGCAGCACCGCGTTGCGCGCGCCGTCGAGCAGCCCCTCGGCGTTGACGTGGGAGCGCAGCACGCCGCCGATGGCCTGCTGGGCGCGGGCCAGCACCGCGCGGGCCTCCTCGTCGAAGTCGACGGGCAGCAGGAACCGGCCGTGGTGCAGGCGCGCCTGCTCGTACACGCCGCGCTCGTACGGCCGGTCGTACTCCGGCAGCTCGCCCATGGTCGTGGTCTTGATGAGGACGACCAGCATGAAGGCGCCGAGCAGCACGAAACCGGCGGGCGCGGCCGGGGTGTCCAGCAGCCAGGCCATCAGCCCGAGCACCACGGGCGTGGTGGCGAGCAGCGCCACGCTGGAAGGGCTGCGGCGGCGCGGCGCGGGCGCGGAGACGGGCGGCACCCAGCCCGATCTGATGCGGGTCAGCAGGGGAGCGTTGGCGCGCAGCATTCCGGCGATCTCCGGGGGTACTCCCGGTTCGACGACCACACCCACGCTCAGCCTTGGCACCCTGGCGCCCCCAACGCTCGTGATGTCCGGATACTACGGAACATTCCGCCCGAATGTCAGCCTCGCGAAGGACAGTCCAAGCGAACCCCCGGTGCTTGTCCCCCGCCCGGCGTCGCGTCACGCCGCGACGATCATCCGGGCGCTACCGTAGGACGTTATGAGATCCGCCCACGTCATGATCGCGGCACCTCTCGTCGTCGTCCTCGCCGGTTGCGCCGGCGTGGCGGGCGGGGGGGGGGGGGCCCCCGCCCCCCCCCCCCCCGCCCCCCCCCCGCCCCCCCCCCGCCCCCCCCCCCCCCCCACCCCCCCCCCCCCCCCCCCG